>JASHVM010000296.1:0-3029 GCA_030044595.1 Streptosporangiaceae bacterium | reverse complement strand
CGGCGCCCCGGCCGGCACGATCAGCCGGGCCCGGAGTTGGGTGAGATGCTGTTCGTGCTGGGCGAGCAGCGGGTTCAGCAGGCGCGCCCGGTCCGCGGCGCGCGGATCGGCGCCGATGGCCGTCTTGTACAGTTGAACCAGGCTTTCTTCCGCCGCTATGACCGCCTTGAGGGTAATCACGTCGGGCGCGGGGCGCGGCGGACCAGCCAGCGGATCAGGCCCGGTGAACACGTCTTCCGACCGGCAGCCTGCGGTGCCGAGCAGCACAGGCAGTGCGGCCGCCGAGGCCAGTAGCGCGCGGCGCCTCGGCAGGATGTCTGGCACACCGGCAAGCTACCACGTCCGCTGGCCGGTCCTATCCGCGCAACGGCCCCGCTGCGGATAGGCTAGGAGCCAATCCTGCAGGTCGTGGACGAGGAGGTCGTGATGCCCGGTGGCCCGCGTCACGCGCCGAAGCCTCGCGGCGCCACCTCGGCGGGACGGTCCGCCCAGACCCCCGCGCCGGGAAACGACCCGGGGGGACGGACGCAAAAGTCCCCCCCGCGCCGGACTGAATCCGGAGGGTCCGTCGACGAAGGCAGGGTCGCCGATGTCATCGGGCCCGTCGTCGCCGCGGCCGGAATGGACCTGGAGTCGGTACGGGTGACCGCCGCGGGCAGGCGGAGGCTGCTGCGCGTGGTGGTAGACAGCGACCGGGGCGTGAGCCTGGATGACGCAGCGGCGGTCAGCCGCGAACTGTCCGCCGCGCTCGACACGGTGGCCGTGATGGGCGATTTCCCTTACACGCTCGAGGTCTCATCGCCTGGCGTGGACCGTCCGCTGACCGACCGCAGGCACTGGCGGCGCGCGGTCGGACGGCTGGTCCAGGTCACGGTCACCGATTCAGCCGGGGCGCAGTTCGTCTCCGGCCGGATCGTTTCCGCCGACGCCGACGGCGTGACCTTGGACGTCGAGGATGACCCGAAGACGCGCCGCCGCTTCCCGTACGCCGCGCTGGGCGCGGGGGCCGTCCAGGTGGAGTTCGGGCACCCGCCAACGGAGCTTGGAGCGACCCGCGATGGACATTGACCTTAGCGTGCTGCGAAGCCTGGAAAGCGAGAAGGACATCTCGCTCGACCAGGCGATCAAGGCCATCGAGGACGCGCTGCTCGTCGCCTACCACAAGTCCGAGGGCGCGTCACCGACCGCGCGCGTGGAGGTGGACAGGAAGACCGGTCACGTCACGGTCTGGGCCATTCAGACCGGCCCGGACGGCGCCGTGGTCCGGGAGTACGACGACACGCCGGCCGGGTTCGGCCGGATCGCGGCGACCACGGCGCGGCAGCTGATCCTGCAGCGGCTGCGCGACGTCGAGGACGAGCTGACCTTCGGCGAGTACGCCGGACGTGAGGGCGACATCGTCGCCGGGGTGATCCAGCAGGGCAAGGATCCGAGGACCGTGCTCGTCGACCTCGGCAAGCTGGAGGCGG
The DNA here is from genome assembly GCA_030044595.1 of Streptosporangiaceae bacterium. Lineage (GTDB taxonomy): Bacteria > Actinomycetota > Actinomycetes > Streptosporangiales > Streptosporangiaceae > Palsa-504. The sequence continues at coordinate 1,560 of JASHVM010000296.1, read as the reverse complement.
TCCTGCCGTCCGTCGAGCAGGTGCCCGGTGAGCGGTACATCCACGGCGAACGGATCCGGTGTTACGTCCTGCACGTACGCAAGGGCCACCGGGGGCCCTCGGTCACCCTGTCGCGGACTCACCCGGGCCTGGTGAAGAAGCTGTTCGCCCTGGAGGTCCCCGAGATCGCGGAAGGCGCGGTGGAGATCGTCGCGATCGCTCGCGAGGCGGGCCACCGGACCAAGATCGCGGTCCGGTCGCACCAGCCGGGCGTCAACGCGAAGGGCGCCTGCATCGGGCCCGTGGGCAGCCGGGTCCGGAACGTGATGAACGAACTGCACGGCGAGAAGATCGACATCGTGGACTATTCCGATGACCCGGCCGGCTTCGTGGCCAACGCGCTGTCCCCGGCCCGGGTGAGCCGCGTGCACGTAGTCGACGCGGCGGCCAGGGAGGCTCAGGTCATCGTGCCCGACTACCAGCTGTCCCTGGCCATCGGCAAGGAAGGGCAGAACGCCAGGCTGGCCGCCCGCCTCACCGGCTGGCGAATCGACATCAGGTCGGACGCCGCGCCGTCCTCCGCCCCTTCGGACCCGGTGGCCCCATCCGACCCTTCGGCTTCTTCGGCCACAGCGGACACGGCTGAGGTCGCGGGCACGCCAGAAGCAACGGACACAGACACGCCGGGTACGGCACATGTGCCGGACACGCCAGACGTACCAGACGTACCAGGTCAGTCGGTGCAGGTCTCGCCTGTTATCGGGGACCTGCCGACACGGTAGACTGGTCAGCGGAATGGCCGTGCGAACCAAGCGGCACACCTCAGGTATGCCCGTAATGCGTACCTGTGTAGGCTGCAAAGAGCGTGCGGTCAAGTCCAGCCTGCTGCGTTTCGTGGCGGTTGGGGACGTCATCCAGCCTGACCCGCAGGCCCGGCTCCCGGGCCGGGGTGCGTACCTGCATCCCAGCCCGGCGTGCTTCGAGCTTGCGCGGCGGCGCCGGGTGTTCCCCAGGGCTCTGCGCGCCGCGGGATCGCTCAGCTTCGTCCCACTGGCTGAGTATCTTTGCGGCGCGGAATCGTCGGCATAGCATTGCTGGCGGCGGAACGCCTCTGGCTGGGCTGCAGGCTTAACGCAAGAAGGAACACCTGTCGGAAAGCAGGTCGAGAAGCTGATGAGCGCTCGATGAGCACGCGGCGATGATCACCATAGGCTGAGGCCCACCCGGAGCACGCTCTGCCCGGGCCAGGGTCCGGTAGGGGGTCCAGGGAACTGGGCCGAGAAGGAGCGTAGTGGCGAAAGTCCGGGTTTACGAACTCGCGAAGGAGTTCGGGGTCGAGAGCAAGGCCGTCATGGACCAGCTCAAGGAAATGGGCGAGTTCGTACGGTCGGCGTCCTCGACGATTGAGGCGCCCGTGGTCCGGCGGCTCAGGGAGGCGTTTGCCGCCCAGGCGGCCGCGCGGGATCAGCAATCCGCACCGTCCAAGCCGGCGGGATCAGCCGTGCCGGGCAACGGAGCGGCGGTTCCGGCTGCGCCGGGCACCGCGGACGGCGCGCGGTCACGGACAGGCGCCGGGCCGCG
>JASHVM010000295.1:0-3072 GCA_030044595.1 Streptosporangiaceae bacterium | reverse complement strand
TGGCCCCATCTACCGGGGCCGTGCGCCACGAGCACCGTCTCCGCGGGCCGTGGTTACTCGAACCCGGATGTGTCGCCTGCTCCGCGGCGCACAATCTCGGGCTCGTTCTGGGACAGGTCGATCACCGTTGTCGGCTCAGTGCCGCAGTCGCCCGAGTCGATCACCGCGTCCACGGTGCGGTCAAGCTGCTCAGCGATCTCCCACCCGCTGGTCATGGGCTCGTCCTGACCGGGCAGCAGCAGAGTGCTCGAAACCAGCGGCTCGCCGAGTTCGGCGAGCAGCGCCTGGGTCACCGCGTGGCGCGGTATCCGCACCCCGACGGTCTTCTTCCTCGGGTGCTGCAATATGCGCGGTACCTCCCTGGTCGCGGGCAGGATGAACGTATAACTGCCAGGGGTCGCCGCCTTGACGGCCCGGAAGACCGGGTTGGCCACGTGGATGAACTGACCGAGCTGGGCGAAGTCCTGGCATACCAGCGTGAGGTGGTGCCGGTCATCGAGGTGGCGGATGGCCCTGATCCTCGTGTAGCCGTCCCTATTGCCGAGCTGACACCCGAGCGCGTAACAGGAGTCCGTCGGGTAGGCGATCACGCCGCCTGCGCGCACGATCTCGGTGATCTGGACGATCGAGCGCCGCTGCGGGTTGGCCGGATGGATGTCGAAGTACCTGGCCATGCGACGAGCTTAGGGTTTCGGCGGGCCCGCGTGTCGGGCACTGTCAGAGCCCGGCGACCGCCTCGTCTCGTCGGCTATTGGAGTCCGCCGCGCACTGACGTGATGCGCTGGGTGTTGAAGCCGAGCCAGTGCATCCGGCCCACGTAACGCGCGTGCTCGACTTTGAGGCAGCGGTCCATGATCACGGTCACCCCGCCCTCCTCCGCGATCCGCGCACCCTCCTCGTTGATCACGCCGAACTGGCACCACAGCGTGCCGGCCCCGATCGCCACCGCGTCCCGCGCGATCCCCGGCAGCGCATCGGGCGCGCGGAAGACGTTCACCACGTCCACCGGCTCGGGCACGTCCAGCAGGCTCGCGTAGCACTTCTGGCCGAGGATCTCGGTTTCCCTGGGGTTCACCGGGATCACCCGGTAGCCGTGCCGCCTGAGGTAGTAGCCGACGAAATAGCTGGCCCGCAGCTCGTTGTTCGACAGGCCCACGATCGCGATCGTCTTGGCCGAGTGGAGTACGCGCTGGATCGTCAGCGGGTCCTGGTACCGCGCCAGGTCAGTCATGGGGCCGTTACCTTCCTTCCTGCCGCCGCGGCGACGAGCGCAAAACCCTGCTGCAGATCCCAGACCAGGTCCGCGACCGACTCGGTGCCGACCGACAGCCGCACCGTCCCCGGCCCGACGCCGGCCGCCCGCAACTCGTCGTCGCTGAGCTGCCGGTGCGTGGTGCTGGCCGGATGGATGATCAGGCTCTTCGCGTCGCCGACGTTCGCCAGGTGGGACCACAGGCTAACCCCCCGGATGAGGTCTTGCCCGCCGTCCCGGCCGCCCGCGCAGTCGAACGAGAACACCGCGCCGGCCCCGCGCGGCAGGTACTTGTCAACTAGCGGCCGGTACCGGCTCGCCGGCAGGCCGGGGTAGGTCACGTTCGACGCCAGCTCGTGGGACTCCAGGAACGTCGCCACCGCCAGCGCGTTGTCGACGTGACGTTCCATCCGCAGCGACAGCGTCTCCAGGCCCTGCAGGAACAAGAACGCGTTGAACGGCGAGAGCACCGCGCCCAGGTCGCGCAGGGTCTCGGCCCGCAGCTTCATCAGGTAGCCGTACGTCCCGAACGTCTCGTGGAACTGCAGGCCGTGATAGGCGGGCGAGGGATCGGCCACCACCGGGAACCGCCCGTTGGACCAGTCGAACGTGCCTGACTCGACCACCACCCCGCCGATGCTCGTGCCATGGCCGCCGATGAACTTGGTCGCCGAATGAATCACGATGTCGGCGCCCCATTCGATCGGGCGGCACAGGTACGGCGTGGCGAACGTGTTGTCCACGATGAGCGGCAGCTGGCGGGCGTGCGCGATGCCCGCCACGGTCTCGATGTCCAGCACGTTCCCGCCCGGGTTGCCGATCGTCTCGCCGAAGAACGCCTTGGTGTTCGGCCGGACCGCCTGCCGCCACGCGTCCGGATCGTCGGGGTTGACCCAGGTCAGCTCGACGTTCATCTTGCGCAGCCAGTGCTTGAACTGGTTGACCGTCCCGCCGTACAGCGCCGCGGAAGAAACCACGTGGTCGCCCGGCTGCAGCAGCGTGAACAGCGCGCCGGCCTGCGCGGCGATCCCGCTGGCGAACGCCACCGCGCCGGCGCCGCCCTCGAGGTTCGCCACCCGCTCCTCGAACACCGCGACGGTCGGGTTCATGATCCGCGAGTACGTGTTCCCGTATTCCTGCAGGTTGAAGTACGCCGCCGCCGACTCCGGGTCCTCGAACACGTAGCTGGTCGTCTGGAAGATCGGCACCGCGCGCGCGCCGGTGTTCGGGTCGGGCCGCTGCCCGGCGTGCAGCTGCCGTGTCTCGAACCCGAACGCCCGGTCTTCCTCGGCCCGGGACGGCCTATCAGTCACCAGGATCCCCTTCCTGAGGTCACGAAGCCAGAAAGCGGCGGATGATGGGTGTCTGCCGCGCTTCCTCGAGCAGGAAGCAGTCGTGGCCGTACGGCGCCTCGATCACATCGAGCTCGACCGGCTTGCCGTGCGCGCGCAGCGCGTCGGCCACCTCCTGCGACGCGGACGGCGGGTACAGCCAGTCCGAACTGAACGCGATCAGCAGCGTCCGCGCGCGCACGCCGTCCAGCGCCCGTTCCAGCGATCCGCCGCCGTACTGCCGCGCCAGGTCGAAATACGTCAGCGCGCGCGAGGTGTAGAGATAGGTGTTGGCGTCGAAGCGCCTGACGAACGAGTCGGCCTGGTGGCGCAGGTAGCTCTCGACCTGGAATTCCGGCTCGGTGATCGTGTAGCGGATGTCGTCGGCGAACTGCAGCCGCCGGCCGAACTTGTCGTTGAGCGCCAGTGCGGACAGGTACGTGACGTGCCCGACCATCCGCGCCACACCCATGCCGGCATCGGGCGCGC
>JASHVM010000294.1:0-6208 GCA_030044595.1 Streptosporangiaceae bacterium | reverse complement strand
GACTGGCTCCGGGCGGGCCAGGCCCTGCACCGGCTGCTCGCGCACGCGGCCAGCCGGTGGGTGTTCGCCAGCCTGGACACCCAGTTGCTGGAGATCACGCTGATCCGCGCCCTGATCCGGGAGCGGCTGGCGCTGCCCGGCGCCCCGCAGATGCTGCTGCAGTTCGGCGTCGTCGATACCACGCACCCCACCGGCCGAAGGCCGCCGGACGAGCTGATCGACCGCTAGCGGCTGAGGGTCCGCGATCGCCGGTCAGTAGGCTCCTCTTACCTGGCACCAGGCCTGTCCAGATCAGCCGAGCGCCGCGAAGGTAGTCACATGCTCTCCGGACCAGAACGCGGGCCCGGGGCGGGATCGTGAGCGATTCCGACCTGGCCATCGTGGCCGCCCTGATCTTCGTGTGGGGCACGCTGTCAGCCCGGCTGGAGCGGTTCGACGTGACCGCGCCGATCATCTTCGTCCTCGCCGGGGCCGCGCTCACGCACGGCCCGCTGGCGCCGCTCGGGTTCACCCCCGGCAGCGAGCTGATCAAGCAGATGGCGGAGATCACCCTGGTCCTGGTGCTGTTCAGCGACGCTTCGCGGGTCGGGCTGCACGAGCTGAGGGAGGACATGAGCCTGGACCTGCGGCTGCTCGGGATCGGCCTGCCGCTGACGATCGGCGCAGGGACGCTGCTGGCGCTGGCGCTGCCGGGGATCAAGGACGTCTGGTTCGCGCTGATCGTCGGCGCGGCGCTGGCGCCGACCGACGCCGCGCTCGGCGCGGGAATGATGGCCAACCGCGCCGTGCCGGTGCGGATTCGGCGGCTGATCAACGTGGAGAGCGGGCTCAACGACGGCATCGCCACGCCGTTCGTGTCGATCGCCCTGGCGGGAGCGGCCACCGCCGATCACATCAGCGGCGCCACCAGCGTGGCCAAGGCCGTGGCCGAACTCGCGCTGGGCATCGTGGTCGGGGTGGCCATCGGCGGCGGGGGCGGCCTGCTGGTCAGCGCCGCCCGCGCACGGGGCTGGGCCGGGGAAGGCTTTGCCGGTTCGGCGGTGCTGGCCCTGGCGATCTGCGCGTACGCGTGCGCGCTGGCCGCGCACGGCAACGGCTTCATCGCCGCATTCGTCGGCGGGCTCGCGTTCGGGAGCACAGCCGGGCGGCGCGGCGCGCCCCTGGTCCCGTTCGTGGAGGAGGCGGGTGCGCTGGTCTCGCTGCTGGTCTGGCTGGCGTTCGGCGCCGTGGTCCTGGTGCCTGCCGCCCGCCACCTGAGCTGGCAGGTCATCGTCTACGCCGTGCTCAGCCTCACGCTGATCCGGATGATCCCGGTCGCCGTCGCCCTGACCGGGACGCGGCTCGGGTGGCCCACCGTCGCCTTCGTGGGCTGGTTCGGCCCGCGCGGCCTGGCGTCGGTGGTGTTCGGCCTGCTGGCCCTGGAGGAACTGGGCGGGCACGCCGCCGGGCCCGTGGTTACCGTGATCAGTATCACGGTGCTGCTCAGCGTGATCGCTCACGGCGTCACCGCCGAGCCGCTCGCCAGCCGCTACTCGGCTGCGCTGACTCGCGGCCAGCCCGGCCCGGCGCACGCCGACCGGCCCGAATTGCCGGACCGCAGGCTCATCCGGCGCCGGTGACAGCTGCGCTGATCGGCGGGGTGCTGCTCGGCATCGTCGGCGCGCTGGCCGCGATCCGCCGGCTCGACGAGAGCTGAGCCGTTTCGACAACCGGGCGGCGGGACGGTAGCGTCCCTGCCAGCGGAGATCGAGGAGAACGGCATGGCCGATCAGGCGGTCCGAGTGCAGCGGTCAGGACCTGTCAGCACCGTCCTGCTGTACCGTCCCGCCCGCCGCAACGCGGTCGACGGCCCCACCGCCGCCGGGCTGGCCGCGGCGTTCCGCGGGTTCGACGCCGATCCGGACGCCGCCGTGGCCGTGCTGTACGGCGAGGGCGGGGTCTTCTGCTCCGGCGCCGATCTGACCGCGATAGGCACCGAGCGGGGCAACCGGGCGGCCCCGGACGGCGACGGGCCGATGGGCGTGAGCAGGCTGCGGCTGTCCAAGCCGGTCATCGCGGCGGTGGCCGGATACGCGGTGGCCGGCGGCCTGGAGCTGGCCCTGTGGTGCGATCTTCGGGTCGCCGATGAGACCGCCGTCTTCGGCGTGTTCTGCCGGCGCTGGGGCGTCCCGCTGATCGACGGCGGCACGGTACGCCTGCCCCGGCTCATCGGCACCAGCCGGGCGCTGGACATGATCTTGACCGGGCGCGCCGTCGACGCCCGGGAAGCGGCGGCGATCGGGCTCGCCAATCGCGTCGTCCCGGCCGGGCAGGCTCTGGCCGCCGCGCAGGAACTCGCGGCGCAGATCGCCGCGTTCCCGCAGACCTGCCTGCGCAGCGACCGCGCGTCAGTGCTCGACCAGGAGGGCCTCAGCGAGGCCGCCGCGCTGGCCTCGGAGTTCGCGCACGGGCGGGATGCGCTGACGGCCGAGGCGGCCCAGGGCGCCGAGCGGTTCCGGGCCGGCGCGGGCCGGCATGGGTCCTTCGCCGGCTGACCGCGGCCGGGCCGAGGTCAGGGCGGCCGCGCCGTCGCCCAGCGGGTCCCGGGTCGGCGGGCATGGTAGCGATGGAGGCGGACATGACTATTGCGGGCCTGCCCCGGCCGGTGGGGTACGTGCTCGGCGGCGGCGGGAGCCTGGGCGCGGTGCAGGTGGGGATGCTGCAGGCGCTCGCCGAGCATGACATCACGCCCGACGTCGTCGCGGGCACCTCGGTCGGGTCGCTCAACGGCGCGGTCATCGCGCTCGACCCGAAGAGCGCGGCGAACCGCCTGTCGCACCTGTGGCCGCGGATGACGCGCGAGCGGGTCTTCCCCGGCGGGCTGCTGTCACAGATGCGGACCCTCCAGCACACCAAGACGCACCTGTTCGCCAGCACCGGGCTCGCGGCCGTCATCGCCGACTTCATGGGCGCCGATACCTCGTTCGACGACCTCGCCCTGCCGTTCGTGGCGATGGCCACGGACATCGCCACGGCCCGCCCGCATGTCCTGGGCGAAGGCCCGCTGCTTCCGGCGCTGCTGGCCAGCGCCGCCATCCCGGGCATCTTCCCGCCCGTGCAGTTCGGGTCGCTGCGGCTCTACGACGGCGGCCTGGTGGCGAACGTCCCGATGCGGCAGGCCCTGACCATGGGCGCGCGGTCGCTCGTGGTGCTCGACTGCAACTTCCCCGGGCACACGCCTGATCCGCCGCAAACCATGGCCGAGGTCCTGTTCTACACCGCGACGGTGAGCATGCGCACGCAGGCGGTCTTCGAGGCGCCGCTCGCCGCGGCCGAGGTGCCGGTCATCTACCTGCACGGCCCCGAACCGTACCCGGTGTCGCCGCTGGACTTCCGGCACACCGACGCGCTCATCGAGGCGGCCTACGAGGCCGCCCGGTCGTTCCTGCACGATCTGCGCATCACCGGCCCGGGCCTGTACGGGTCGCCCTGACTCGCCCGGGACCGGCAGGTGGTAGCGGTCTGTTGCTCAGCTACGCCGGCGGGGGCATCCGGGGGGCGGCTACCGCCCGCGGCAGGATGAACTCCTCGACCGCCTTGGCGAAGCCCTCGTCTTCGTTGGAGGCGGTCACGTAGGTGGCTTGCCGCTGCACCTCCTCGCTCGCGTTGCCCATCGCGACGCTCAAGCCGCTCCGCTGGAACATCAGCACGTCGTTCGGCTGGTCGCCGAGCGTGGCGATCTGTTCGGGCGGGATTTCGTAGAAGTACGACAGGCGCTCGACCACGACGCCCTTGTTGGCCGTGGGGTGGGTCACGTCGAGGTAGTGCGGCTGAGACCGGGCGGCCGACACGTGGGCGCCGAACTGCTGCTGCACCGCGGACTCGCACTGCGCGACCAGATCGTGGTCATCGCTGACGCCGACGATCTTGACCGCCCGGTCGAGGTAGCCGCCGTAATCGGGCACGACGGTCGGCTCGAACTGGACGGTCGACGACTCCCGCGCCGCGTGCGGCGCATCGGGGTCGGTGACGTACCAGTCGGCGCCGCGGTAGATCCAGGCGTACAGGCCGTGCGCTCTGATCGCATCGATGATCGCCGGCGCGGCGTCGGCCGGGATGGCCCGCTCGTCGACGATGGTCATGTTCGGCATTACGACGACGCCGCCGTTGAAGGCCGCCATCGGCCCGCGCATCTCAAGCGGGTGGACCAGCATGCGCATGCCGCGCGGCGGCCGGCCGCTGGTGATCGCGAAGATCACCCCGCGCTCGTGCAGCTCCTCGATCGCCGTTATCGCGCGCGGAGTCAGCGCCTTGGCCTTCGTGACCAGGGTGCCGTCCACGTCGGCCAAGACCAGGGCGATCCCCTGGTTCACCGGAATCGAAGCATCAGCCATGTTCCTCGCCCCAACCGTGTCGACCGCGGCGCCCGCCGCGCACATGGCTATGATCGGCCGGCCCGGCCCGGGCGTGGTGGCCGGAAACCGGCGTGCCGGTGAACAGTCCGCTACCTTCTTTCCCGCCCGCCGGGCTCTCGCGTCCGGCCGGCCGCAAGTCCCGGCCGCAGGGGACCCCCAGCCCTGCCGTGCCCGGGACGATACGGCAGCATAGAAACGAGGAGGAGGGCCTTCGGCGCGAAGTTTCCGGGCGGCGTTGACCCGGAGGCAGCTGACGGCGGGGTATAGCTCCTGGTCCTAGCTGCGCGGCGCCCGAGGTACCCGGGGTATGAGACCGGGAGGTGGGGAGATGGCGGGCCAGCGGGTGCTGGGCATCATCCTGGCGGGCGGCGAAGGCAAGCGCCTGGGGCCGCTGACCGCGGATCGGGCCAAGTCGGCGGTTCCCTTCGGGGGCCTGTACCGGGTGGTGGACTTCGCGTTGTCGAACCTGGTCAACGCCGGCATCCGCCGGATCTACGTGCTGACCCAGTACAAGGGCCACAGCCTGAACCGGCACATCAGCACCACGTGGCGGCTGAGTACCCTGCTGGACAACTACGTGACGCCGGTCCCGGCGCAGCAGCGGCTCGGCCCGCACTGGCAGGTCGGCTCGGCGGACGCGATCCACCAGTCGCTGAACCTCATCTACACCGACCGGCCCGACATGGTAGCCGTCTTCGGCGCCGATCACGCGTACCGGATGGACCCGATGCAGATGATCGACCAGCACCGGGCCTGGGGCGCGGGGGTCACGGTCGCGGCGATACCCGTGCCGAGGGCGCAGGCGGCCGACTTCGGCGTCGTGCAGACCGCGGCGGACGGCCACCGCATCGAGGCGTTCCTGGAAAAGCCCGCCGACCCGCCGGGCCGTCCGGGCCGGCCCGACGAGGCCTTCGCGTCCATGGGCAACTACGTATTCGACACCCAGATGCTGGTCGAGGCGCTGAAGAAGGACGCGGCCGACGACACCGCCAGCAGGCACAGCATGGGCGGCGACATCATCCCGAGGCTGGTGCGGGACGGCGTCGCGCACGTCTACGACTTCATGCAGAACCAGGTTCCCGGCGCCGACGAACGCGACCGGGGCTACTGGCGCGAGGTCGGGACGATCGACTCGTACTTCGAGGCGCACATGGACCTGTGCGCGGTGCACCCGGTGTTCAACCTGTACAACAACCGGTGGCCGATCCTGACCTACGTGCCCTCGCAGCCGCCGGCCAAGTTCGTCCACGACGACGGCGACCGGGTGGGACGCGCGGTCAACAGCCTGGTCAGCAACGGCGTCATCATCTCCGGCGGGCTGGTGCGCGACTCAGTCCTGTCGCCGGGAGCCCGGGTGGACAGCTGGGCCCGGGTGGAGCGGGCGGTGATCCTGCACAATTCCCGCGTGCACCGGCACGCGGTCGTCCAGGACGCCATTTTGGATAAGAACGTCGTCGTCGCCGAGGGCGCCACGGTCGGGGTGGACAAGGAGCACGACCGGGCGCGCGGTCTGGTCGTGTCCAGCGGCGGCATCACCGTGGTGGGCAAGGGACAAATGGTGCGGCCGTGACCGCCGGTGGCCGGCCACAGCCCGGGCCAGCCAGCCCCCGCGACCGGCTATTGACCATCGCTCCGCCGTCTCGATACCCTTCACACTGGTAACAAATCGTTCGTATCGTGAACAACGGACTGTGGCGAGCGCCTGATGGATATCCCGGCCCCGTTCAGGCTGCATGAGGTGGCGGTCTCGCCGGAGTGGACCGACTACAACCACCACCTCACCGAATCCGCGTACTTGCTGATCATGGGCGAGA
>JASHVM010000293.1:0-7919 GCA_030044595.1 Streptosporangiaceae bacterium | reverse complement strand
GAGAAACTAGGCATGCACGCGCAGGACACCTCGGAGCTGTTCTTCTCCGACGTCCGGGTGCCGGCCGCGAACCTCCTGGGCGAGGAGGGCGGCGGGTTCGTCGCCTTGATGCAGAACCTGCCGCGCGAGCGCGTCACGATCGGCGTCACCGCGCTGGCCATCGCCGAGCAGGCCTTCGACGACACGCTGGCCTACTGCAAGGAACGGCAGGCGTTCGGCCAGCCGATCGGGCAGTTCCAGCACAACAAGTTCCTGCTGGCCGAGATGGCCACCGAACTCGCGATCGCGCGCACGTTCACCGACCGCGCGATCACGGAGCACTGCGCGGACCGGCTCGGCACCGACGAGGCGTCCATGGTCAAGTGGTGGAACACCGAGCTGTGCAACCGGGTCACCGACCGGTGCGTCCAGCTGCACGGCGGATACGGCTACATGCACGAGTATTCAGTGGGCCGCGCCTGGGCGGACAGCCGCGTGCAGTCGATCTTCGGCGGCACCACCGAGATCCAGAAGGAGATCATCGGCCGCGGCCTCGGACTGTAGCCTGACCAGGCCTTTCTACCAAGCCCGTGCCCGCGATTCCTGACGCATTGGTGGACGGAAGGTTGGACCGGGCCGCCGCCGCACCGCCGCGACGGGGCGTCATGCCCGGCGGCGGTGTCTGCTCTGCCGGGTCCAGGCGCGGGCGAGCATCCGCATCAGGCTCAGCGAAGCCAGCGCGGCGATTGTTACATCCACCGCGGGTACCCAGCGGACCTGGTCGCCCTTGACGACGTAGGCGCCTGAGGGCAGCACCAGCCCGCCGAAGCCCCCGCCCGACTCGCTGCGCCCTGAGTCCTGCGGTGTGAGGTCGTGCGCCGTAGCGGCTTCGCCGGGCGGGCTGACGGGGCCGGCGTCCGGGTTATCGTGCCGGGCACGTGCTGTGCCCCCGCCGCCTCCGCCGGCCACGATGGCGACCGGGAGGTGATTTGCCGCTGGCGGCGGTGGCCGTGCTGGATGGTCAGCTCGTCCCGAGGATCCGGCGGATGGCCATGGCCGACAGCTCCGCCTTGGGCAAGAACCCGGTGACCGGGCTTTCCGCGATCAGGTCGGCGTAGTCCGCCTCGGCGTGCGTGGAAATCATGATCACCGCCGCGGCCTGACCGTTGGATGCCAGCTGCCTGGCGGCGTCGAAACCGGATTCCTCGCCCAGGCGGATATCGATCAGCACGACGTCCGGGCCCAGCGCCTTGACGCGTTGGACCGCTTCGGCAGAGGTACTGGCCACCCCGGCCACCGTCACCCCGTCTAGCTCCAGCAAGGTCTGCGCCGCTTCGAGAAACGGCGCGTCGTCGTCGACTATCACGCACCGAAGGTTCACAGGATCAGTTTCCCAGCGCGCGGCCCCGTCCGCATTGCAGCTAGCATCAGTCCTCAAATCAGGCGGCTTCCAGGAAGGCAAGCACGGCCAGCACGCGGCGGTGGACCTCGGCGGTCTCCGGCAGGCCGAGCTTCATCATGATGCTGCGCACGTGCTTTTCCACCGTGCCCTCGGTCACCCACAGCACCTGCCCGATCCCGGCATTGGAGCGTCCTTCGGCCATCAGCGCCAGCACCTCCCGCTCCCGGCCGGTCAGCTGGCCTAGCGGATCGTCGACTCGCCGGGCCGCTACCAGCTCGGCCACCAGCGCCGGATCCACAGCCGACCCGCCCCGCTCGACCCGTCTGAGCGTGTCGATGAACTCGGCCACGTCGGTTACCCGGCTCTTCAGCAGGTACCCGGTGCGGTGCCCGGCCACCAGCAGGTCCATCGCGTGCTCGACCTCCACGTGCGCGGAGAGCACCATCACCGCGGTTTCTGGGTAGTCGCGCAGGATCACCCGGGCCGCCTCCAGCCCTTCGGTCGAATGCTTGGGCGGCATCCGGATATCCACCACCGCGAGCCCGGGCCGCAGCCGGCCGACCAGCTCCAGCAGCCCGGCCGCGTCACCGGCCTGCCCGACGACCTCCAGCCCGGAGCGGTCCAGCAGGCTGGCCAGGCCCTCGCGTAGCAGGACGTCGTCGTCGGCCAGCACCACTCGGGTCCGGCTCGTCTCCACAGCATGATTATCGGCCCGCACCACGCAGCGGGCTACAACGATGGGCCCTCGCAATGGACGATGAGCTGATCCGCGGCTCCGTTCGGGTCAAAAGCCTTTTGTCCGAACGGGCCGGGTGCGTGCCCCCGGGCATGCCGGAGGCTGGCCAGAGGGGCAACACCGCCAGGGACCTTTGATTCCCGCCCCGGGCGGTCCGGCGAGTCGGCCTCACCTGGTGCCGGTGATTTGCGCACCAGACCGCGAAGCGCGGGGCCTCCGGGCGGCGGCTCGCCGGATCGCACGCCGCTCATCCTCGGTGGTGCCGCCCCAGATGCCCGAGAGGATGTCCTGGTCCAGCGCCCACCTCAGGCACGGCGTCCGCACCGGGCAGGTCAGGCAGATTCGTTTGGCCTCGTCGGCCTGGCGGAGCGCCGGCCCGGCCGGGCCGACCGGGAAGAACAGGTCGGGATCGGCGCGCAGGCAGGCAGCATGGTCCCGCCAGTCCGTGCGGTCTCTGTCCATGACCGCGTCAGCCGACGAAGGGCGGGGCGAGCCGGGAAGGCCGGGGGCCGGTCGTGTTCGTTTCCATCGGTCAGCCAGCCACCCGCGTCGGATCGCCCAGGGCCAGGCGCGCGGCGCTGATGTCATCGCGGCCGTAGCCGGCCTCCACGGCGGTGTGCCACTGGCGGGATAGCGCCTCGAGCATCGGCAGCCTGGTGCCATCTGCGGCCGCGATGGCCAGGTCGACGTCCTTCAGGGCCCATTCCAGCGGGAACTCCGGCGCGAAGTCGCCGCGGGCGATCTTGTGCAGCTTGGCGCCGGCCAGCGGCGCGTCTAGCGGGCCGCCCTCGATGACCGCGTCCAGCCCGGCCGGGTCGATGCCCAGCCGGCGGCCCAGCTCGAGCGCCTCGGCCACACCTTCGATCAGGAAGGACAGGTAGCTGTTGACGACCAGCTTCATCCGGCTGCCCTGGCCGGCCGCTCCCAGACAGACGGTCTTGCGGCCGATCGCGGCGAACGCGGGGGCCAGGGCCGGTTCGGCCGCGGCCGGGCCGGACGCCAGGATGAGCAGCTGGCCCGCCTCGGCCGGCCCCTTGCTGCCCGACACCGGGGCGTCCACGAAGATCACGTCCGGCCGCACCCGGCTCAGCCTGTCGGCCAGCTCGATAGTCTCGGCCACGCCGATCGTGCCCATCTGTGCCCACACCGCGCCCGGCGCGAACCCCGGCCGGTCATGGGCGAAGATCACCGACGCCACGACGTCGGCAGTCGGCAGCATCGTGATCACCACTGGGGCATCGGCGATCGCGTCCTCCGCTGACTCGGCCACCGCCGCGCCCGCGGCCGCGAGCGGCGCCGTGGCCTCGAGCGAGCGGTCCCACGCCGTCGTGCGCAGCCCGGCCGTGACCAGGTTGCGGGCCATGGCCGATCCCATGATGCCGGTCCCGAGCACCGCGACGGCACTGGTCGGCTCGGGCGCGGCGAGCGGATCACTGGTCATGAGCGTCTCCCATCCGGTAGTGAATCACCGGCCTTCGGCCCAACTGGGGCCAGGCCGCCAAGGGCCAGCCTTGCGCCCGGCTTGGTGACCCGGCATCACCAGGTTTACGTGATTTTGGTGTTCCCGGCATTGCGGCTAGCTGGTAAGTCCGCGGCCAGGGCGCTAGGAGTGCCGGATCGTCCGCGACAATCCGCGCCCGCCGACCACCGAGCCTGAGGGCCGGCCAGGTCATCCGGACCACGTGATGCCGGCTCACCAAGCCGGCCATGAGGCCAGCCGACCTGTTTGGCACCAGAGTCCGCCTATGACCTGCGCGATGACGGCGCGAGCAGGCCGAGAGCACGGGCCCGCTCGACGGCCTCGGCACGGCTGTGCGCGTCCAGCTTTTCGTACACGTGCCGCATGTGCGTCCGGACGGTGTTCACCGACACGGACAGCTGGCCGGAGATGTCAGGCGCCGACAGGTTGGTCGGCAGGAAGCGCAGCACGCGGGTCTCGCTTCCGCTGAGCGGCTCCGTAACTCTGGGGGGGACGATACCCCCCAGGCCCCTGCTCACGGGAGGGCTGGCCACCCTCCCGTTCCCCCCCGGGGCCAGCAGGCTGAGGATCTCCGCGATCAGGGCGGCGTGTGAGGTGCGGCGCCGGGCGTGGCGCTGGAGCAGCTCCGGAGCGGGGTGGAGGACGAAGGCGAAGATCGCGCCGTCGGGCTCGGCGAGATCGAGCGCCTGCTCCAAGGCGCGTCCTGCGGCCGCCGGGTCGCCGAGCGCGTCGCGGGCGATCGCCTCCAGCAGGAACGCCTGACTCGCCCAGCCCGGGTTGGTCACGGGGGCGGAGCCGTCCAGGACGGGGGCGAGCGTGTCGGTCGCCGCCCGCGGGTCGCCCTGGGTGAGGCGCAGCGCCGCGAGGGCGGTGCGCAGCTCTCCGCGATCGGTATCGTCCAGCCCGGCGAGTGCTTGCTCGGCACGTCCGATGTCGCCCAGGCGTACCAGCGTTTGCAGCATGTACGCTCGCATGGGCGCCAAGCGCGGGTGCGCGGCGACGAGCAGGTCGGCCAGCCGGTCGGCGGCCCCGAAGGCAGCCAGCGCCCTACCGTCATGACCGCGCGCGAGCTCGAGCATCCCGCGGGCCTGGTGGAGCACCACCCCGGCCGCGGGTTCCACCTCGCCCCGGAGGGCACGCTCGGCTTGATCCAGCAGCGCCTCGGCCTCCTCGAGCTGCATTTGCCAGACCCGGATGGCGCCAAGGCCCACGTAGGCGACGGCAGCGACCGGCTCTCCGGTCCAGCCATGCTCCCGGGCCAGCTCGATCGCCTGCCCGAACTGCTTGGTCGCGAGCGCGAACGACCGGAAGCTAGCGGCCCAGCCCCCGTGCGCCAGGGCGCCGACCTCGAGCCACGGCCGCCCGATCCGCCGGGCCAGGGCGCTGCCCTGTTCGAGGTGCCGCTCAGCCTCCGCGGCCCTCAGCGCCCACAGCTCGGCGGTGCCGAGGGTGACCAGCGCCTGCGCGCGCGTGTCCGCATCCAGCGCGGAACCGGCCTCGGCCGCCTCGGCGGGGGCCAGCAGCCGCTGCGCCTGCTCGACCACAGCCGGGAGGTCGCCGCGTCGCTGAGCCAGGGACAGCCGCATGAGGGCCAGGTTGACCTGGAAGCGCCCGCGGCGGTCCGCGGGCACCGCCGTGGCCTCCTGCTCGGCCCGCGCCAGATGGCGCTCCGCCGCCTCCAGGGATCTGCGGAGCAGCTCGTCGGCGGCCATCAGCACGGCCAGCTTCGGATCGGCTTCGACCATCTCGGCCGGGAACCGGGCCAGCAGCTGGTGCGCGGTGGCGCCTTGGCCGTCCAGGGTAAGGCCGAGGAAGTGATCCGACAGCAGGCGAGCGGCCAGGTCCCAGTCCCGGGCCGCCTGGGCGTGGCGGACCGCCTCCACCGGATAGCCGTGTTCCGCGTACCACCCGGCGGCCGCGCCGAGCAGGGCAGCCAGTTCGGCCGGCTCGGTGCGCCGCAGTTCCAGTTGCAGCAGGTCGGCGAACAACGTGTGGTAGCGGAACCAGGACCGGCGTCCGTCCAGCGACACCACGAACGCGCCGGCGTCCTCCAGGTCCTGCAAGATCCGCTCTCCGCCCGACCCGCCCGTCAGCAGGTCGGCGAGCTCGCCGCTGATCCGCTCGCACACCGATGTGCGCAGCAGCAGCCGGCGCACCGACTCCGGCTGGTGATCCAGCACCTCGGCCAGCAGGTACTGGGCCACCGTGCGCTCACTACCGGAGAATTCCGCCGCGAACTGCTCTGGATCGGGGTGCCTGGCCAGCGACAGTGCAGCCAGCCGCAATCCGGCCGCCCAGCCTTCGGTCCGTCTGACCAGCGCCGCCAGGCCCGACTCTGACAGTTCTACGCCAGCCGCTTCGAACAGGGCCCGCGCCTCATCGACGCTGAACTGCAGATCGGCGGCACGGATCTCGGTCAGCTCCCCCTCCAGCCGGAGCCGGTGCAGGCCCAGCCGCATCTCCCGGCGGGTGACCAGCACGAACCGCAGCTCCGCCGGTGCCCGCACCATCAGCAGCTCCAGCTGAGCGAGCGCCTCGGCCGAGCGCAGCTCGTGCACATCGTCAATCACTAGCCAGAGGGAATCCTCCAGCGGCTCGAGGTCTTCCAACAGCCGCTCGACGACCGCCCAGCCGTTCAGG
This sequence comes from Streptosporangiaceae bacterium, assembly GCA_030044595.1. Lineage (GTDB taxonomy): Bacteria > Actinomycetota > Actinomycetes > Streptosporangiales > Streptosporangiaceae > Palsa-504. Next base: position 1,682 of record JASHVM010000293.1, on the reverse strand, counting down.
TCAGGCGCGCCCGTCAGCGGCCTTATCAGCTTTGACCCGGCGATCGTGTCCCGCAGAGCGTCGAGAACCGAGATCCAGAACCGCTGCGGATCGGGCTCTGCGGCCTGCACCGCAACCCAGGCGGCGCTGTCCGCCAGGCCGGACTCGACGATCCAGGACCGCAGCAAGTACGTCTTCCCGCTCCCGGCCGGGGCCGATATCTGGGTGACGCGCGCTGCTCGGTCGAGCCGGTCGAACAACCCCTGGCGGGAGACGATCCGTCCTCTGACAGCTGGTACTGGAGCGTGCGAAGTGGCGATGGCTTGGGATCGTTCGGCAGGTATCATGGCGCCCACTGTGTGATCGACAGGGTTACTACCTATAGCTGACGATCGCCTACCTGACCACGCAGGTCTTCCCTGCAGGCACCCAACCTGCGTACCAGCTAGCCGGAATACCGCGGGGACAGGTCTGTCAGTCCTGCGGACAGGCCTGACAGACCCCACGACCGAAACGCCAGGGCGTGTCAGCTCGCTTCGAGGGGAAGCGTGACACGCAGCGTGGTTCCGTGGCCGACGGGGCTCGCGACTTCGATCGTTCCCCCGAGCGCGTCGACGCGGTCGGTGAGGCCGATGAGTCCGGAGCCGCGCGAGGGATCGGCCCCTCCCGAGCCGTCGTCGCTGATCGAAAGCTCCAGGACACCGTGACGAAGTTCGACGGTGACGTGCACGACGGAGGCATGGGCGTGCTTGGCTGCGTTCGTGAGCGCTTCCGACACGACGTAATAGGCGGCGACCTCGACCGGCTCGGGCGGCCGCGTCTCGGTGCGGACGTCAAGGTCGACGGGGACAGCTGACCGCCGGGCCAGCGTCTTGAGCGCGCGCGCGAGCCCGCCGTCGGCCAGGATGGCGGGGTGGATACCGCGTGAGATCTCCTGCAGCTCCTCCAGCGCTCCCACAAGTCCGTCGGCCAACTCGGACAACCGCGCCTGGAGCTCGAGCAGGCCGGACGGGACCGTCGCCTGCGCCGCCCGCTGCGCGAGCAGCGCGGAGATGAGCCGCTGCTGGACGCCGTCGTGCAGGTCGCGCTCGATCCGGCGCCGCGTCTCGTCCGCGGCGGTGACTATCCGCGCCCGCGAGGCAGCAAGCTCGGCCCGGCTCCGCTCGAGCTTGCGTTCGCTTTCGCGCAGGTCACGGAACATCAGCTGGGTATCGAGTGCGTCGGCTAGCCGACGGCCGATCTCGTGAAACAGCCGTTCCTCCTGCAGCGTCCAGACCCGCCGGTAAGAGCACTGGTGCAACCCCAACAAGTAGGGCTGGTCAACCTTCGGGTAAACGGCCATGGCGATCATGGACTGGACGCCGAACCGTTCGGCAAGCCGGACGGGCGGCGCATGGTCTGATTCCGGGTCGAATCGCACCGGACCGCCCGAGGCCAGGGCCACCCGGGAGACGTCGGCGATCTCCGGGTCGTTCGGGATGCCCGCGTCGGCCATGCGGGCGCCGTTGTATTCCGGCCGGGTCCGCTCCGCGCGCACGCGCTGGAGAACGTCTGGAGCACCGGGATGGAAGGCTTCCGGGTCACAGGGATAAACCAGCCAGGCTCGATCGCATCTGAAGGCCGCCAGCACGACGTCGAGTACCGCGCCCATCATCTGGTCGAGGTCGCTGGTCCGCTGGATGGCGCGGTCGATCCTGTCCAGG
>JASHVM010000292.1:0-6103 GCA_030044595.1 Streptosporangiaceae bacterium | reverse complement strand
TCCACGACCTGGTGGACGAGTTGCACCTAACCATTTTCCCGGTGATCGCGGGCGCGGGGATTCCGCTGTTCACGGGTCGCCCGCCGGTCTCGCTCAAGCTGCTGTCTACCCGGACGTGGGCAGGCTCAGGCAACATCCTTGCGGTGTACCAGCCGATCCTCCGCGAACCTGTGCCCGAGTAAGGGAACCGCCGGCGTAGGCCAACTCGACCAACGAGCTAAGACCGCGGCTGACGGAACACCCCGCCGTCAAGTCAGGCACTCAAGAACAAGCGGCGACACTCGGCCAGGTAACATCAACTTCCCGATCCCGTGGTCCCCGGCGGCGTATCGGGACCGTAACGCCACGGCCCGTTCGGGATTACTAAAAATCTCTTTCCCCGAACGGGCCGTGGTATCAATTCCGCCTCAGCCAGGCGCTACCCAGGGAGCAGCACTCACAGCTTTCCGCGGTTCTTCGACCCGAGAATGATCTGGGTCACGGAGTAAGTGCTCAGGCCGAGTTTCTGCGCTATCTCGTCCGGCCGCCGTCCTTGCTCGTTGTACAGCAGCGCCAGCTTCTCCTGCGATCTGGTCCACGGGCGGCGCGGCGCACCGGGTCCGGCCGGGCGGCGCCGGGACTGGCGCCGGCGGGCGGCCGGAGCGCTCCCCGTCCTGTTCGCCGTGCCGCCGGCCTTGGGCGGCGCCGGGCTGGCCGACGGCACCGACGTGCCGAACAAACCGCGCCGCTGATCGGCGAACTTGCCGCTGGCCAATTCGTCCTTGGTCTGGTCGTCAAGGAGCAGGTACTGTTCGGCTGACTTATTTACCCCGATGGCCACCATGGTCAGGTCCTTGAGATTTTTCTCCTGACACTCAGGCGCCATGCAGTAGTCGTATTTCTCCGCGCGTTCGGGATGCAACTCGCTCCCGCATGTTATGCACTGCGCCACTAATCTTCTTTCGTATGATCGCCCCCCAAGCCTTAGTACAACAATGGGCGGGCGGCGAGTGTTCCCGGCCGGTCAGACGCTACGGCCCGGCCGGGTTCGTCCCGCGCGGCCACTGATAGGCGGCCCGCCAGCCGAGCGAGGTGGCGGCGGCGGAGCAGTCGACGAGGGCGGCCCAGGGATCGGCGTGGTAGCGGTCCAGGTCGGTCACTGGCACCCCGGGGGCGAACCGGGCGGCGAGGTCGAGGCTGGGCGCGGTCGCGGCGATGCTGGCCGCGCACAGCAGCAGCCGGTGATGCCCGTCAACCGGAACGGTCAGGGCCTGGTCGACGGCGGCCGCGACGTCGCGCACGTCCACGAACGCGCCGTACTCCCAGAACGGCTCCCACTCCGACGGCGGGTGCGCGCGCCACCGGTCCCCGACCCTGAGGTACTGTCCCTCGTCCCAGATCGCCACGGGGCGGAGGGATACCGTGGCGATACCCGTCCGCGCGGTGAAGCCCTCGCACAGATCCTCGGCCAGGCGCTTGGACAGGCCGTACGGGCGCGCCGCCCGCCGGGGGTGGGCGTCATCGACGGGGAAGTAGTCAGGGAACCGCTCGCCCTCGGCGATCCCGAACACCTGTGCGCTGGAAAAGCAGATCACGCGGGTCATGCCGGCGGCCTCCGCCGCCAGCAGGACATGCCAGGTGCCCAGCACGTTCACGGCCATGATCTGCTCCGGGCGGCCGGCGCTGTCGTGGGCGAGCGCGGCCAGGTGCACGATCGCCGCGCAGCCGCGGGCGGCAGCCCTGACCGCGGCCAGGTCGAGCACGTCCGCGCCGTCGGCCAGGTCGAAGCCGACCACCTCGTACCCGCGGTGGCTAAGGAAGTCAGCTACCGGGACACCCACGGAGCCGCGGTCCCCGGTGACCAGAACGCGCATCCCGCCATGATCTCGCGGAACCGGTAAGCCGGGGAAGCCCGCGCCGGGCGTGTCAGCTTGGCGGGTCGGCGGGCCGGCCTGAAGACGCTCGCCGCCGAAGGCGCTTGTCCCGTTGCCGTAACGATGCGGTAACGCGCGGTCTCTAGTATCACCCTCAGAAGCAGGCGGGCCGTCGCGTCTTCGCCGGCGGCCGCGAGATAATCGGCTCTAATCGGCCCTAATCGGCTCGAGGGGTGAGACATGGCCTCCGCGGCGTTCTGGCGCGCGTGGTCAATCTGGGCTGTCTCCGTCGGGGCGACCGCGGCCACGCTCGGCTACAGCGTGATCCATCCGCTGCCCGCGAATGTGGCCGACGATTTCGGCGCGAACGGACTGAACGGGACGATCGGAATCGTCGTCATCGTCTCCTTCGCCACGGTCGGCGCGGTGCTCGCGTGGAAGCGGCCGAACAACCCCATCGGATGGCTGCTGTCCGCGAGCGGCCTGGCGTACGCCGCGGGGGCCTTCAGCCTGCTGCTGGCGCACTTTCATCGGACGTTCGCCCTGGCCAACTGGCTGGGCTGGTTTTTCCTGCTGGCCATCGGGCTGTGCGTGTTCGTCATGCTGCTGTTCCCCACCGGGCACCTGCCCTCCCGCCGCTGGCGGCCGGTAGCCTGGGCCGCCGGAGCGGGCCTGGCCGGGTGGGCGCTGGGCGGCACGTTCGCGCCCACGATCATCACGGCCAGCCCGACGATGCGGAACCCGTTCGGCGCGACCGGTCCGGCCGGGGACATCTTCAAGCTCACGGCCATCGGGGGCGCAGCGCTGATAGCGGCCACAGGCGTGGCCGCGGCGGCGTCCCTGGCGTTCCGCTACCGGCGCGCCCGGACGGCCGAGCGCGCGCAGCTGAAGTGGCTGGTCTACGCGGCGGCGCTGGTCGTGGCGGCGGCCCTGATCGGGTTGGGGCCGGTCGTATGGGTCATGGGCGCGGGCGACGCGGCCGACAACGTACAGAACGCGATGGTCAGCGCCGCGGTCGCGCTGGTCCCGGTGGCCATCGGCGTCGCCGTGCTGCGGTACCGGTTGTATGACATCGACCGGGTCGTCTCCCGGACGGTGGCCTACGCGATCGTCACCGCAGTGCTGGTGGGGGTCTACGCCGGGCTGGTGCTGCTGGCCACCGAGGTGCTCCAGCTCCGTGCCCCGGTCGCGGTGGCCGCCGCCACGCTGGCCGCGGCGGCGCTGTTCAACCCGGTGCGACGGCGGGTGCAGCACCGGGTAGACCGGCGGTTCAACCGGGCCCGCTATGACGCCGAGGCCACCGTGGCGGCGTTCGCGGCCCGGCTCAAGGACGCGGTCGACCTGGACGCCGTACGGGACGACCTGGCGAGCGTGGTGCAGACGGCTCTGGAGCCTGCCAGCATGTGGGTCTGGACCAGCCGCCGCGACTGAGCGAGCGACGTCAGATGCGCTGCTCGGTCGCGGAATCGGGTATCCCGTCGAAATACTGGTCGAGTACTTCGCGGAATACCGGCTTGTCGGGAGCGGCACGCATGAACAGCGTCATGGAGGAGTGCAGCTTCATCGCGTCGACTTCGCCGAAGATCTGCTCCGCGGTGCGCCCCGACACCGCGGTAAGGATGGCGGCGCATTCGGCCAGGCGTGCGCCGAGAACCGGATGCGCCAGGTAGGCCCGGGCCTCCGCCAGCGAGGTGATCGCGTAGGCCCGGGCCGTCGGGCTGTATCCCAGGCCGGCGATCTGTGGAAAGACAAACCACATCCAGTGGCTGCTCTTGCGGCCGCCGCGCAGCTCAGCGACGGCGTGCTGATACGTCCCGGCGGCGTCCTGGGCCGCCACGAAGCGCTGCAGATCGTATCGGTCTTCCGCGTCCATGCCGAGTAATTCTGCTCGCCGGTCGTCGGTGGCATCCTCAAAAAGGCTGGCATCCATATCGGTCTGCCGGCCGAATACGGCGCGGTAAAAGATCGCCGCCAGGCCGACGTCGGGCGCAGCGATGCAAAGGTACGATACGCTCCCGGGACGAAATACCGAGATTTCCGTCACCGCCCGATATTGTCAGGCTTGCGCCGTGACGGTCAAACGGCCGGATCAGCTCTCACGCCGGTCGAGGGTTCACGTCGCCGTTACGAGCCAGAATCACATCGGCAACAGGGCCGCTGCACGGTGAAGACACGGCAGGGCGAAGGAGCGCGCATGTCACTGTGGAGACTCCGGATCACGATGTCAGACGACCCGCGCAGTCAGGAGGTGCTCACCGCGGCGCTCGCCGGGCAGCGGGTCTGTTCGCGGTCGACGTCTGCGGGGCCTGACGCCAAGATGACCGCGGACGTCGTCATCGAAGTGCCGGACGTCGCCGGCCTCGGCGCATTGCTGGGCGAGCTGCACATGATCAGCCCGCAGGTATTTGTGAGCAGTGCGGACCCGGCCATCTCCACACGTTCGTAGTAGCGGTGCCGGTGCCGGCGACACGGCCCCTGGTCATCGGCCGGTGAAGCGCGCTTCGCGCCGTTCGACGAAGCTGCGCAGCCCTTCGGCTGCGTCCTGGCTGCGCAAGATGTCCGGTAGCAGCGCGGTGATGCGCTCGCGCGCCGCGTCCGGGCCGTGGCCCAGTCCGGCGCGTGCGCTGGCCAGCGTGGCCCGGACGCCCAGCGGAGCCTGCCGGGCGACGAGGTGCGCCAGTTCCCTGGCCCGCTGGACGTGGGCTCCGGCCGGCACCACCTCCTGCACCAGCCCGATCCGCAGAGCCTCGGCCGCGCCGAACTCCTCGGCGGTGAGCAGGAAGCGCATCGCGTTGCCCCAGCCGAGTTGCGCGGGCGCCCGGAAGGTGGCGCCGCCGAACGGCATGATCCCGCGGCCGATCTCGAGCTGGCGGAAGCGCACGTCATCGGCGGCGATCACGATGTCGGCGGCCAGGGCGAGCTCGATCGACAAGGTAAACGCGATGCCGTTGACCGCCATCACCACGGGCTTGGGCACGGGGTCGCGCCAAACCCCGAACGGATCGAAGCGGTGCGAGCCGCACAGCACCTGCGGGCCGTAGGCGGCCACGGCCGGCCCAACCTCGGCCAGATCCAGACCGGCCGAAAAGTGATCACCGTGCGCGAACAGCACGCCGACGCGCAGCTCATCGTCGGTGCCCAGGCTCTCGTAGGCGCTGCCCAGCGCGTCGAGGGCGGCCAGGTCGAACGCATTGCGCTTAGCCGGTCGGTTAACCCCAATGAGCAGCACGTACCCGTCGCGCTGCACGGTCACAGGCTCGGTCAACGTGGCTCCCGGGAGGTCGGCTGCTACTGGCGAGTCCGACTATACGGACGTGCCGACCCGGCACCACACGAGGATGCCGCGGTGCAGGCTGCCCGGCCCGGTGTTACTCGGCGGTTCCCCCGGTCGCGAGCCGCATGAGGTCGGTGTCGAGGTCAATGGAGAGCTCGGTTCCGCCCGCGCTGCCGTACTCGTGCTGGTAGCTCGGCCAGGACTCGTCCTTGATCTTGCGGGCGAAACCGCTTTCCATGAGCAGCACGAGCTCAAGCGCGGCCCGGTCGATGCGCTTGAGCAGGGCCGGGTCACTCCAGTCCTCGGGGGCGGCGAACAGGGACGTGGGCGCGGTCATCGTGCGCAGGTAGGCGAACAGGGGGCGCATCTGGTCGTCCGCGACGAGGGCGTGCCGGGCCGTGCCCGCGGTCGCGGCGAGCACGACAGGCTTGGCGATCAGCAGGTCGCTGTCCAGCAGCCCGAAGAAGGAAGCGAACAGGCCGCTGGGGCCGGCCTTGTAGACCGGGGTGGCGGCGATGACGCCGTCGGCTTCGCCGAGCGCGGTGATGGCCTGCTGCAGTTTGGGCGTGACCAGCTGGGACACCAGTGCGGTGGAGATGTCGGCGGCGATCTCGCGCAATTCGATGACGCCGACCGTAACTTCGTGGCCGTGCCCAGCGGCCAGGGCCACGGCGCGTTCCGCGGCGCGATCCGCCAGCAGCCGCGTCGACGAAGGGTCGCTGGTACCGGCGCTGACGACGATGACCCGGAGTCGTTCGGCCGAATTAGGGTTATTCATGGATCGGGACCTCGCTGTTGTCGACGACGGCCATGGGTGCGGCCAGTTTGAGGCAGATCGTTTCCAGTTGCTTTAGTTCGCCAGGCTCCAGCCGGGCGGTCACGGCGCGGGCGACGTCGCGAGCGTGCCGGCGCCCGATCCGGCGCTGCGCGGCCCGCCCGGCCTCGGTGAGGGCCAGCCGGGTGCAGCGCGCGTCGG
>JASHVM010000291.1:0-3263 GCA_030044595.1 Streptosporangiaceae bacterium | reverse complement strand
TAGTACTCCGCAGCGTCCAGTCGCCGCTGATGAGGCCGAGTCTCGGCTACGCCGCGCGGCGGGTGAGCACCAGGCGCGACAATGGGACTGGCGAGTGGAGGTTACCTGTGCCGGATAAGTGGCTGACGTTCGACTGCTACGGAACGATCGCGGACTGGAACACCAGCATGCGCGGGGCGCTGGCGCCGGTCGCGGGCGGGGACGTCGACCGGCTGCTCGCCGCCTACCACCGGGCGGAGCTTGAGCTTGAGGCCGGTCCCGGCTGGATGCCGTACCGCGAGGTCCTTACTGCGGGGCTGGCCTGGGCGGCAGAGCGCGAGGGCATCAAGCTGCCGGCGGGCGGTGATGAGGCGTTCGTCCGGGCCTGGCCGGACATGCCGGTATTCGAGGACGCGGGTCCCGCCCTGACCGCGCTGCGCGAGCAGGGCTGGCGGCTGGCCATCCTGACGAACTGCGACGACGACCTTTTCGCCACCACCAGGCCGCGGTTGCCGGTGTCCTTTGACATGTGGGTGACGGCGCAGGAGGTGGGCAGCTACAAGCCAGACCTCGGGCACTTCCGGAGTTTTGCCGACCAGACCGAGGTCACGAAGGCGAACTGGATTCACGTGGCGAATAGCTGGGTGTACGACATCCTGCCCGCGGCCCGGATGGGGCTCCGCTCGGTCTGGGTCGACCGCGATAGCACCGGGCATCCCGCCAAGCTAGCCGAGCGGCGCATCACCGCCATGCGCAGGCTCCCGGAGGCGGTCGCCGACGTCAACGCCATCGTGCCCCGATGACGCTGGGCTCAGGGGCTGAGCGGGCCGTCGAAGGCGGAGCTGTCGCTGGCGCAGCTCGCCGCGGCGGTGATGCCGCCGTTCGACTGGGCCAGCTTGCTGATACCCGAGCTGGAGGCGCCCGGGCTGGCCGAGGCTGACGGCTGAGCGCCGGACGACTGACCCGATGGCGTGGCCGACGGGGTAGCACCGGCCTGCGGCGCCAGCCCGGAGAAGTCCGAACCCAGGATCAGCTCGACGGTGCCGGGCGTAAGGCTGCTGTCCTGCAGGTCGGTGACGTTGCTCAGTTCCTTCTTGAGCGTGTTCACCATGGCCAGGTCCGCGGCGGAAGCGTACTCGATCACCGAGTTGGTGTAGGCGAAGCTCGCCGCGTTGCCGGTGCCGGTCACGTGGAAGCCCCGGCTGGTCAGCCCGGCCGCCGCCTGGCCGGCGATGCCGGCCACACCGGAGCCGTTCAGCACCTTGACCTCGACCTTGGACGGGCTCACGGTGGTTACTTGCGCTCCTCCGGACGCGGGCGTGCGCGACACCTTCGGCAGCTTCACGTCGTGGGCGATGGCGGAGAACACCGTGTCGGCCTGGGGCTGGGCGAACTCGACGCGGTCCGGGTTGGCCGGCCACGGCTGGTTCGGCGCGGTGATGAACTGGACATCCTTGCTGGACAAGTCGTGCAGGCTCTCGCCGATATCGACCAGGTCGGACACTGACATGCCGCTGTCGGTCGTCATCGAGGCGGCGGCGTCGGTGACCACGTCCAGCAGCCGGAGCGGGTTCGACAGCAGGCCGCTATCCAGGACTCCCTTCACCACCTGCGCGGACATGTACTGGTCCCGCTGGATCCGTTCCAGGTCCGACCCGGTGCCGATGTCTTCGCGGGTGCGCCAGAAGGCCAGGGCCTGGATTCCGTTGATGTGATGCTCGCCCGCCGTCAGGTTCAGGCCGGATACGGGGTCGTTTACCGTGAACGGCACGCACACGTTGACGCCGCCGAGATCGTCCACCACTTTGACGAAGCCGAGCATGCCGATCCCGATGAAATGGTTAATGTAAATGCCGGTAACTTGCTCGACCGTCTTCCACAGGCACCCCGGGCCGCCGATCTGAAGCAGCGAGTTGATGATGATGTAGGAATTCGGGTCGGCCTGCTGGCCCGTATAACCGGGGCCGCTGTCGCACTGGTACGTCGGCACCATGGTGTCGCGCGGGATGCTCAACACGGTGACCTCGTGCCGGCCGGGCGAGATGTGCACGACCATGATCGTGTCGGTGTTGTCGCCCTGGTCATCGCCGGTACGCAGGATGTACTGCTCGTGCCGGTCCAGCCCTTTCCGGCTGTCGTCGCCGTACACCAAGATGTTCATCGAGGAAGTGCTGTACTGCGGCGGGCGCTGGCCGAGTTCGGTCGAGGGTACGGAGACCCTGGTGATGCTGTCGTACACCGCCCGGTATTTCAGGTACGCGGTGAGGGTTCCCGCCACGACGATGCCGACCGCGCCGACCGCAACCCAGCGGAGAATATGCCGCTTGCCATTTCGCGGCTGCCTCCGCATGGCTGACCTCCCGCTGCGACTGGGTACGCCAGTCCCCTGCCCAACGGACAAAACACTCCCCTAGTTCCCGGAATGTTACCCAGCACCGCAGGTCTAAATCCGCACCAGACGGCATAACTTAAGCAGTCGGTAAGGGACTCAGCCGCCGGAAAGCGATCAGGCCGCGGGGACCGCCGAAAGCCGGCGCAGCGCCGCCCGGACCACCTCGGGCTCGGTCGTGGTCCAGAACGGCGGCAGCGACGCGCGGAGGAAGTCGCCGTAGCGCGCCGTCATCAGCCGGGGATCAAGCACCGCGACCACCCCGCGGTCGGTCATCGTGCGCAACAGCCGCCCGGCGCCCTGGGCCAGCAGCAGCGCCGCCTGGGTCGCCGCCACCGTCATGAACCCGTTACCGCCTCGTGCCGCGACCGCGCGCTGCCGCGCCGACGCCAGCGGGTCATCGGGCCGCGGGAACGGGATCCGGTCGATGACGACAAGCTGCAGCGCGCTGCCCGGCACGTCCACGCCCTGCCACAGCGACAGGGTACCGAACAGGCAGGTCGGCTCGTCCTCGGCGAACTTCCTGACCAGCTGGGCCGTGACATCGTCGCCCTGGCAAAGGAGCGGGTAGGCGATGCGGTCGCGAAGCGCGTCGGCCGCCTCCCGGGCGGCCCGCATCGACGAGAACAGCCCGAGCGTGCGCCCGCCGGCCGCGTCGATCAGCTCCTCGAGCTCGGTCAGGTACGCCTCCGGCAGCCGGTCCCTGTCCGGCCGCGGAAGATGCCTGGCCACGTACAAGATGGCGCTCCGCGGATGGTCGAACGGCGAGCCGACGTCAATCCCATTCCACGTCAAGGAGGGCACAGCCGGTTCGGGGGGCCTGGGGGGATGGGTTCCCGCCAAGGGGGGCCTGGGGGGATGGGTCCCCCCCAAGGGGGGCCTGGGGGGATGGGTC
>JASHVM010000290.1:0-5552 GCA_030044595.1 Streptosporangiaceae bacterium | reverse complement strand
CTCACCGACAGCACCCGCGTGGCCAGCAGCACCAGCCCCGCGTACACCCCGACCAGCAACCCGGTCACGATCGCGTAGGCCAGCGTCCGGCTGACGATCCGGTCGATCTCATACAGCCGGTACTTCAGGATCGCCACGCCCATGCCCACCGGCAGGGCCGCGATGCCGCACTCGAGCACGTCGCTGACCGCCCCGCTCAGGCTGTGCGGCAGGGCGCCGGCCGCGATCGCGGCGAGGAACGAGATGAAGGCCGCGGCCCCCCCGGCCATCAGCCAGCTGAGCTGCTGCCGCTGTTCCCCGGTCGCGCGCCGCCAGTTCCTTTTCTGGTAGACGACCGCGAGCCCCCAGAACACGAAGAAGATGAAGCCCACGGACCCGCCGAAAGCGCCGTACGCGTGTCCCTCGGAAAGCAGCAGCTGGCCGCTCGCGTCCACCTGGGTGCGGTGGTGCGTGATCGCGTACACCACCATCTGGGCCTGCACGACCACATCGGTCAGGGCGAGCACCAGCGCTCCGCCCACCACTCGGCGCCAGCGTGCCGAGGGCAGCCGCCCGTCCGGGAACAGGAAGATGGTCAGCGGTACCAGCACGAAGTCCGGCTCTGATTCGGCGTGGTACAGGAGCAGCACGACCGGGGCCAGCGGCAGCCGGTGGCCGAGCCGGTAGTTGAGCACGTTGTACAGCCCGCTGTCGATGAAGAAGATGAAGCCCGCGCCCGAGAGGAGCATCAGCCACCCGATCGGGTTCTGCGGCCGGTGCCAGGCGACGACCAGTCCTACCGCCGCGAACGACGCACCGATCACGACGTTGGGACCGCCCGTCGTCAGCGGGTTCTGCCGGGCCGCCAGCGACAGCGGTATCAGCGCGACGGCCAGCAGCACCGTCAGGCCGGCCAGCGTCCACGCCGCCGGCCGCCGATGCCGCAGCAGCCAGCTCACCGGGCACCTCCGCTCGCGGTGATCCGATGCTCAAGCGTAGGCCGCTTCGTTCCGGGAACGTTACGGCCCGGAGGGCCAGCCGGTGCTGGCTAGGCTGGACCGGTGCGGCTGCAATTCTGCGGTGTCCGCGGGTCTACACCCGCACCCGGCCCGGACTTCGTCCGGTACGGCGGCCACACCTCGTGCGTGGCCGTCACCCATGACGGCGCGCAGGCGCCGGTCCTGCTGCTGGACGCGGGCACGGGGGTGCGCCGGGTCACCGCACTGCTGGACGGACGGCCGTTCACCGGGACGATCCTGCTGACCCACCTGCACTGGGATCACGTACAGGGTTTGCCGTTTTTCCGCGCCGGGGACCGTGAGGATGCCAGGGTCACGCTGCTGCTGCCGGAGCAGGACGGCGGCGTCGGCGCGGCGGAAGTGCTGGCGCGGGCGATGTCGCCGCCCCACTTCCCGATCGGCCCGAGCGAGCTGAGGGGCTGCTGGAGGTTCGGCACGATCGGGCCCGGCCGGCTCCAGGCCGAGGGGTTCACGGTCGAGGCCCGCGAGATCCCGCATAAAGGGGGCAAGACGCTGGGCTACCGGGTCAGCGACGGACGCTCGGTCGCGGCTTACGTGACGGACCACTGCCCGACCGCCCTGGGTCCGGGCCCGGACGGGTGGGGGGAGTATCACCCTGCTGCGGTCGAACTGGCCGCCGGCGCCGACGTGCTCATACACGATGCGCAGCTGCTGGCCGAGGAAGTTGCGGCGCAGGCGGCGTTCGGCCACGCCGCAGCCGACTACGTGGTCGGCCTGGCCCGGACGGCCGGCGCGCGGAGCGTGGTGTTGTTCCATCACCAGCCGGACCGCACCGACGATGCCCTGGACCGGCTAGCGGACCGGTTCGCGGCCTCGCCGGTGCCGGTCACCGTGGCGGCCGAGGAGACAACGCTGGAGATTTGAACCTTCTCTGGTCAGCTAGCGAAATGCGGCGGCCCTGCTATGCCTCGCCGGCGGACTGCCGCTGCGGCCACGCGCCGGCCACCTGCCGGGTGGGGACGTTGAGCCGGTTGTAGACGTTGGTGGTGGCGATCCACAGCAGCAGGCCCGCGAGGGCATGCTCGTCATAGTGCCGGGCGGCCTCGTCCCAGATCGCATCCGGCACCGGGTCGGGCCGGTCGGCCAGCCGGGTGACGGCCTCGGTCAGCGCCAGCGCGGCGCGCTCGGCGTCGGAGAAGTACGGCGCGTCCCGCCAGGCCGCCACCGTCGCCAGCCGGTCGTCGGTCTCGCCCGCCTTCCTGGCGTGGGCCGTGCCCGATTGCACGCAGAAGCTGCAGCCATTGATCTGGCTGGCGCGCAGGTGGACCAGCGCGAGCGTGGCTTCGGGCACGCCGCCCTGGTGCGCGGCGCCGGTGAGCGCCTGGATGGCCTGCATGGCTTCGGGAATGATCACGGCAGGGTTGTTCATCCGCTGTTGCATGCTTGGTGTCCTCCACCTATCAGGGGGCGCCGGGCCCGCGTGTCACATCAGCGGGGTTCCGCCTGTCACCGATATGACAGGCCGCGACGAAAGAGTGTGACCGATGAGCGAACTGGACTGGCTCGCCGGGCGGTTCGAGGAGAACCGGGGCCGGCTGCGGCAGGTGGCCTACCGGATGCTCGGCTCGGCAGCCGAGGCCGACGACGCGGTGCAGGAGGCCTGGCTGCGGGTCAGCCGGTCCGGCGCCGGCGGCGTGGAGAACCTGGCCGGCTGGCTGACCACGATCACCGCCCGGGTCTGCCTGAACATGCTCCAGGCCCGCAGGTCACGGCTCGAGGAGCCGGTCGGCGCCCAGCCGCCCGAGCCCGCCGGACGCCGGGACAGGCCAGGCCCGGAGGACCAGGCGCTGCTCGCCGACTCGGTCGGGCTGGCGCTGCTGGCTGTCCTTGACACGCTGTCCCCGGCCGAGCGGGTCGCGTTCATCCTGCACGACATGTTCGCGGTCACCTTCGAGGAGATCGCCCCCATCGTGGACCGATCGCCGGCCGCCACCCGCCAGCTCGCCAGCCGCGCCCGCCGCCGCATCCAGGGAGCCGCCCCGTCCGCCGGCGCCGGCCGGGCCCGCCAGCACAAGGTCGTCACCGCCTTCCTGGCCGCCTCCCAGCGCGGGGACTTCGCCGCGCTGCTCGACCTGCTCGACCCGGGCGTAGTGCTGCGGGCCGACCAGGCAGCGGTGCGGATCGGCGCGCCCGGGCAGCTGCATGGCGCTCACGATGTGGCCGGCCGGTTCTCCGGCCAGGCCCGGGGCGCGCGGCTGGCCCTGATCGACGGCGCCGCCGGACTCGCCTGGACACCGGGCGGGAAACCGAGGGTGGTCTTCACCTTCACGATCACCGGCGGGAAGATCACCGCCATCGACATGACCGCCGACCCCGGCCGCCTCCGCCAGCTTGACCTGGTCATCCCCGACCGCTGAGACGAGGGCATAGTCGATCGCGCCGACCGCCATCCTGGTGATCACGAGGCGGTCGTGCACACATCGTCTCATTCTTCAACAAGGCCACATCGACCACTCCAGGCCTCTTCGCCCAGCTCACGGTGCCAAGTGCGGCTGCCTTACTAGCGGGCTTCGGCCTCACGGACGCGCTGCACCATTATTTCCAGCAACGCCCAGGCCGTCTCGGGGTGTTCCAGGGCGAAGGGACGGAAAACCCACGCGGTGAATAGCAGGCAGCGCAACTCCGTCTCGGCGGTGATCTTCGCCGACCGGAAAGAATGGTCGATCAGCGCCATCTCGCCGAAGTAATCCCCGGGGCCGAGGGTGCGGACGTGTCGTCCGTGCACGCTGACCGAAGCCTGCCCCTCCACGATGACGCCGAACGTCACGCCGGCCTCGTCCTCATCGGTGAGGACCGTGCCGGCCGGGAATTTCCGCTCGTGCGCATTTTTCGCGAGGCTGGCCACTTGCCTCTTTGAGAGCATTGAGAACAGCGGGACGCGGGCGAGGATCTCTTGCGGCGTTGTCATGGCACGATGCTACGCGCAAGCCGCAGCCGCAAGCATGATCTTCGGGTCGACTTTCTCTCGCCGAGCTGGCGGGTGTCCACGCTGAGGGAGCCTCGCAGATGCGCGCCGGACTAGCGGCCAGATTACTGATCCGCACGCCACGAAATACGCGCTTTCCGGAAAGATGACAGGTAATGGCAATACATGATGCCAATGACGCTGCGCGCGCTTATGACCGACTATTTAGTCGCACCAAGTGCTAGCCGGCCCGAAGACGCAGGCCGCGCGGGGTAGGACGGAAACCGGCGGCCTCTAGCGCCTGCGCCAGCGGCGAGTCGTGCCTCCCCACCGTCAGGCCGTCGGCACGTTCCACCGTCAGGCGTCCGAGTGCGCCGTCTCGAACGGAGGCGGCCAGCGCTGCCGCGCTCGGACCCAGTAGCTCCGGATCCTCTGTCCAGGACAGCAGGGTCCGGCCGCCGCGCTCGACATACAGCACGAGTGACCCGTCGACCAGCACCACCAGCGCACCCGCCTTCCGTCCCGGCCGGTGCGAGGACGGCGACTCGCCGGGACGATCGGGCCAGGCCAGCGCTGCCCCATATGGCTGAGCCGGATCGGCGGCGGCCAGCACGGTAACTGTGTTTCCCCGGGCGGACGAACCCAAAAGCCCCCGCTCATGGGGAGGCTGCCCGCCCCCCCACACCCCCCTGGCCCCCTTGGCCATGGCCCGCATCCGGTCCACCGCGCCCGGCAGCGCGAACTGCGCCGCACCGAGACCCTCGACGAAGTAGCCGCGTCGGCACTGGCCGGCCTCTTCCATGGCCCGCAGCACCGGGTACACCGCGGCGAAACCGCCGGGTACGCGCTCGGAGGCGACCGCGCCCCTAGTCAGCACGCCGTGCCGCTCCAGCAGCGTCAGAGCCAGCGCGTGCGCCCGCACCGTCTGGCCGCTGTCGCGGCCGTCGCGAACGCTCCCGCCGTCAGCTTCGTCGCCGGCCTGGCGGCCCGGAAGCAACGACCACCGGCCGCTGACGGTTGGCGGTCCGCTGCGCGTCGGCATTGCCGGCCGGCCGAAACCGTACCGTCGGCCAGGCCGCCCGGGCCGAGGCCGCGGCGTGGTCCGGGCCGGGGCGGCTGCCCGCCGCTGCTGGCCTCCGAGCATGACCCGCAGCGGGGCGAGCGTGTCGTTGGTCAGCAGCCCGGCCCAGACCAGGTCCCAGATCGCGGCGGCCACCTCGCCGTCGTCGGGCAGCGAAACTCCCTGGGTCCCAGACCTGCCGAGCATAGCCGCTACCCGGTCGCTGAGCATCCGGAAGAACAGCGCGCCACCCCCGCCGAGCACCTCGAGCACCGCCGAGTGCAGCGCCGTCATGCTCGCCTCGCCGGGTTCGGGCAGCATCAGCTCGGCGCCGTCGGCGGGCGCGAGTACCAGCCATCCGTCGCCACCGGGCAGCGCTCCCGCGCCGGACCAGACCACCTCGCCGGCCGAGGTCAGCTCGTCGAGCAGTGCGGGGGAGTAGCCGGGGACGCGCCCCGGCAGGACCAGCGTCTCTAGCGCGGATGCGGGCACCGGCGCCCCGGCCAGCCGCTCCACCGCCTCGAGCACCGCGCCGGCGTTGGCCCGCCGCCTGCCGGCCCCAGGACCC
>JASHVM010000027.1:0-24749 GCA_030044595.1 Streptosporangiaceae bacterium | reverse complement strand
CCAGGGCAGAGGCGGATTCGCCGGCCTGCTGACCGACATGGCACGCCGCACCGGAGTGTCAGGCTATCCGGGCGACGGCACCCAGCGCTGGCCGGCCGTACACGCGCTTGACGCGGCCGTCCTGTTCCGGCTGGTCCTGGAGCAGGCACCGGCCGGGACCTCGTGGCACGCCGTCAGCGACGAAGGCGACGCCGTGCGCGACATTGCCTCGGTCATCGGCAGACGGCTCCGGCTCCCGGTCCAAGCGATACCGCAGGAGATCTTCGGCCCGCTCGGCCCGATCTTCGCGACCAACCAGCCCTCGTCCAGCGCCCGCACCCGGCAGGAACTCAGCTGGCAGCCAACGCACCCGAGCCTGCTGGAGGACCTGGAGAACATCCAGCCCTGACCGGCTCGCAGCGCGGCGCCCGGATGGGCACTCCCGCCTGTACCTCGATATGCCCTCTGACATGGGCAAACACCACCGAGTAAGGTTTCGCGCAATGACGCTGTTCGTTGTGTTCGTGCGCGCGGGATCGCCGGAAGCCTATATCTTGACAATATGAATCGGCTTTATCGAGAATTATTCGTGCCCATGTCTTCTCGTTCAGGGGGGCCGTGCCGTCCCCGCATTGCGCTCGCCGAGGATGGTGCTCCCCCGGATAGCAGGCCCGCATGCTGATCGTTCCGCCCTCGTCGTCCGAGGTCGTCGGTGGCCGTCGTGCCGTGCACCCGCTCCTGCTCCGCGGCCCGCGCCTGCCAGGCGGGCGTATCGCGGACGTCGTGGTCGCGGGCGGCGTGATCGTTTCCGTCGGTGACGATCCAGCGGGTCATCCGCCGGCGTTGCACGCGGTGGACCTGCGCGGCTACCTTCTCCTACCGTCGCTGGTGGAACCGCACGCTCATCTGCGCCTGACGGGCATGGCCACCAGCACCGGCGAGGCGAGTGGCCCACCTACGGCCGGCCATCACAGGCGGGTAGCCGTGCCCTCCGGCCCCGCGCCGGCGGACATGACCACCCTGGCCTGGAACAGGGCGGCCCGCTACCTCGCGGCCGGAACGACGGCGATCCGGGTCCACGTCGACGTCGGGCAGGAGTCCGGGCTGCGAGCGGTCGAGACGCTGCTCGAGGTGCGAACCGGCCTGGCGGGAATCTTGGACATCCAGATCGTCGCCACGGTCTCGGCCCCACTGACCGGCCTGGCCGGGGCGACCAGCCGGGCGCTGCTGGAGCATGCGCTGGCCGCGGGAGCCGATCTCGCCGGATCCGGACCGGGACTCGGCGACGAAACCGGGCGAGCGGTCGACGCCCTGGCGGACCTGGCCGCCAGGGCTGCCGCCGGCCTCGACCTGCACATCGGCGAAACGGCCGGCCTCCCGCCCAGGGCACTGGGGCGGCTGGTCGAGGTCGCCAGGGCAGGGTTCGGCTACCCGCTCACCGTCAGCCACGTGGCAAGCCTCGGGGCGAAGCGGAAGGAACACCGGCGCACGATGCGATCGCTGGCAGACGGCAGAATCGGCGTGGTAGTCGTGCCACGGTCAGCACCATCGCACGGCGGCGCCGTCACCCCTGTGGACTCCGGGGTCCCGGCGGTTGTGCGGGAACTGCTGGAGGCAGGAGTGCCGATCGCAGCAGGCGGTGGCGGCGCCCACGAGACGCCAATCCCGCAACACGCGGACCCGCTCGGAACGGCCTCGGACCTCGTGGCAGCGCGCCTGACACCCGCCGAGGCAATGACCGCAATCACCGCGGGCGGGCGGCAGATCATGCGCCTTCCCTCCGTCGCGGTCGTCCCGGGCTCCCCGGCTGACCTGGTAGCCATCCGAGCTCCTGATCTATGGGACGCGGTCACCACCCGCACCACCGACCGGATCGTCCTGCGCGGCGGCCGGGTAGTGGCACGCAACGTCGCCATAGCCGACCCTGCCCGGCAGGAACGGGTGATCATCATGTCCGGGTGGAACTTACCGCGGGGCTGTCTGCGCCCCGGGCTGGAAGAGGGGTAACCCTGAAGCGACCCGGTTTCATGCGCGCAATCAGTGCGTGCGACCGCTGCCCATGATCTACCGGCGGCTGTGGCGTTCGCGATGTCTGGCGGACAGCTGCCGGGCGTACGGTTCAGGGCGACCGGTCGTGGCTGACATGCAGGTGATCGTGAGGCATCGGACCTGGCCTCGTTCGGTCATTTCGTCGCGACGGTATGAGCCGCGCGGCCTGTCACGTTCCAGACCGGATGCCGATCCCGCGAGTTCACCGCAGCGGTGGCCCAGTGGCCTGGAGCGCTGACAGGAAAATGGTTAGCCTGTCAGCGCGGACGTTTCGGCATCAAACACAGGCTAATGGAGGCAGCGCATGGGTACGGTCACGACAGCCGATGGCACAGAGATCTTCTACAAGGACTGGGGCTCGGGCCAGCCGATCGTCTTCAGCCACGGCTGGCCGCTGTCGGCCGACGACTGGGACACCCAGATGCTGTTCTTCCTGCAGCACGGCTACCGCGTCATCGCCCATGACCGGCGCGGGCACGGACGCTCCACCCAGACCAGCGACGGTCACGACATGGACCACTACGCCGATGACCTGGCCGCGGTAACCGCCCATCTCGATCTCCGGGACGCCATCCACGTCGGGCACTCCACCGGCGGCGGCGAAGTCGTCCGCTACATCGCCCGGCACGGGGAGAGCCGCGTGGCGAAAGCGGTCCTGATCAGCTCGGTGCCGCCGCTCATGGTGCAGACCAGCGCCAACCCCGGCGGGCTGCCCAAGAGCGTCTTCGACGACCTTCAGGCCCAGCTGGCCGCCAACCGGTCGGTGTTCTACCGAGCTCTGCCGTCCGGTCCCTTCTACGGCTTCAACCGGCCCGGGGCAGAATCCTCCGAAGCGATCATCGAGAACTGGTGGCGGCAGGGAATGATGGGCGGAGCCAAGGCGCACTACGACGGCATCGTGGCCTTCTCCCAGACCGATTTCACCGAGGACCTCAAGGGGATCACGGTGCCGGTCCTGGTGATGCACGGCGATGATGACCAGATCGTCCCTTACGCCGACTCCGGGCCGCTGTCCGCGAAGCTCGTGCAGAACGGGACGCTGAAGACCTACCACGGATTCCCGCACGGCATGCCGACCACCCAGGCCGCGACAATCAACGCTGACCTGCTGGCCTGGCTGAGTTCCTGAACTACCCGGCGGCCGGGCGCTGGTATGTGCTCATCGTCTAGCTGCCCTCGCCCGGGCGGGTGGACTGCGCCGCCCGCCTGGTACTAGATGCCTCATTCGCAGCCGGGCTGGTCTGTTGTGACAGCAGCGCAGTGATCGCCTGGCCGGCGAGCCAGTGCTCGGCCCGTTCGTAGGACCAGCCGTTGTCGTCGTGCAGCGTGAAGTAGGACGAGTAGCCGAAGTAGAACCACAGCAGGTCGACGGCCTCGGCCGCGTGTATCCCGGGGCGCAGGTCGCCGAGCTGGACCAGGCGCTCGGCGATCGGGGCCAGGGCCGCCCGGTAGACAGCGGTAGCGGCGCGTTCCTGCTCGGCGACGGCCTCATCGTGCGGGGCTGTGGTGAGCATGACTCGTATCACGTCCACGTAGGCCTCTCGCATGGTCCGGCTGGCCGCGGCGACTTCG
This sequence comes from Streptosporangiaceae bacterium, assembly GCA_030044595.1. Taxonomy (GTDB): domain Bacteria; phylum Actinomycetota; class Actinomycetes; order Streptosporangiales; family Streptosporangiaceae; genus Palsa-504. The sequence continues at coordinate 21,149 of JASHVM010000027.1, read as the reverse complement.
CGGATGATCGCTGCTGAGTCGGTTGAAGTATCGATGTGGCTGAGCGTCTGCGCCACGATGGGGTCGGTGGTCCAGGCCGTGATCAAGATGTCGAGCAGGTTCTGCTTGCCGCCTGTGACGGCGTAGACGGTGGCGGGCGCGACCCGGGCTTCGGCGGCGATGTCATCGACTTTCGTCGCGAAGTAGCCCCGCTCGGCGAACAGCTGCCGCGCGGCGTCGATGATCGCCTGGCGGGTCGCATCCGCATAGTCCTGGCGTCGCGTCCGCTTCGGGATCCCTGTCATCGTTGGCACTCTAGCACGTTGACAGAGCCAAACTCGCCTCAGTAGAGTTAAGCACTGGCCATCAGAGCCAGGCTCTGGCCACCGCGGTCCGGGCGGCGTGCGGCGTCCCGGGAGGCTGCCCATGGCGCATTCGCAATGGCACCGGTTCTACGCCTCCACGGTCGCGGCGTCCCCTGGGCTGCTGTTCGCACTCCTGTCGGACATGCCGCACTATGACAGCTGGCTGCCTCCATCGGGCCAGTTTGCCCGCACCACCGACGTCGAGCCTTATCCCGTCCGGTTCGGAAGCCGCTACCACGACGGCAAGCCGGACCAGCCGGGAAAGGACTGGTGGGGCACGGTCACCGGCTTCCAGCGCCCGGGGTCGATCGACTTTCACCATACGATCCGGGTTCGCCAGTTGCGGGCCACCGTGGATGTGCACATCCACTACTCCTTCGAGCAGGAACAGGCGGGCACTGTGGTGAACCGGTGGCTGGTCCTTGACTTCACCATGCCGGTGGTCTTCCGCCCGCTCCGGCCGGTGGTCACCGCCCAGTTCGACAAGGAAAACCTGCGGACGATGGCAGCGGTCAAGCGGTACGCCGAAGCGCACGCCAGTGATGGCGTTGCGAGCCCGCCGGCCGACCGACTGCCTCGGACGGCATCCTCACCCTCAGCGCAGCCAGGCGCATAACCGGGCGGGGATGCTGGCGGCGACCGCCGGCCTGCGTCGGCGGTCGCCAGGGAGAGTGGAGGTCGGGCGATGCCGAACGACAGCACGCGGACCGTACTGGTAGCTATCGGGACCGATCTTGGGGTCGCGCTGGCCAAGGTCGGCACCGCGGTCTTCACCGGTTCGTCCGCAGTAGCTGCCGGCGCCGCCGAAGCACTGGCCGATACCGCCAACGACGTGTTCCTCCTCATTGCCCAGCGTCGCAGCACCCGCCCGCCCGACGATCAGCATCCCCTGGGTTACGGGCGGGAAGCCTACTTCTGGGCGCTGATCGCGGCCCTTGGCGTGTTCGTCACCGCCGCGGCGTTCTCCCTGCGAGAAGGCATCGACGAGCTCATCCACCCCAGCGCCAGCTCATCGTTCGCCGTGGCCTACATCGTGCTGGCCATCTCGGCCGTCTTGGATCTGGCGTCATTCCGCCAGTCAGGAGGGCAGATGAGCCTGCGGGCACGCCGGTACCATCGAGACCTGCTGGAGGAGTCCAGGGTCACGTCCGACCCCACGCTGCGGACGGTGTTCACCTCCGACGCGGTGTCCGTCTCGGCAGACGTGCTCGCGCTGGCCGCCCTGGCCCTGAACCAGATCACCGGGTCATCCGTCCCCCAGGCAGTGGCCGCGGTGCTCATCGCGCTGGTCTTGATTCGCCTCAGTTTCCGGCTCATCCAGCGCAGCCACGACTTCCTGGTCGGCACCTGGACGGGGGCCGCCGGCGGGCCGCAGGGCCGCGATGTCGCCGGCTTCACCCAGCCGCTCCGGCCAGCAGAGGTAGAGCAAGCGCGAGCCTTTCTCCTCGGGTACCCCGGCGTCACCGCCATCCGCGAACTCCTGTTCACCTTCGTCGGTCCAGGCCGGATATGGATTGTCGCCCGCCTGAACATCGACGACGGGCTCTGCGGTGCCCAGGTCACGTCGCTGGCACGCGGCATCGAGTCGGGCATGAAGCACGAGTCGGAGGAGGTCTACCGGGTCGACGTCGTGCCCATTGGCGGATCGCAGGCCTTGCCGTAACCGACGGCCCGCTAAGGCCGCGCCGGACTATTGCCGCGAGCTTCGGCCAGCCCTGCCGCTGTGCGGGTACGCTTGGTCGCTTCACTGCCACGCTAAGCGCTGAGCCAGAAGGCGGGCAGTGGCGTCGGCGCGCTACGGCAGACGCCAGGGACGCCCGTCGCGCTGCTCATAACCCGGGGTCGAGGATGCAAATCCCTCCCCCGCTCCTAGGTTTGCAGGTCAGAGGCTTCTTCTGAGTGCGGAAGGGGCCTTCTTGCTCTCTCCCGCCAGCGCCGCTACCGGGTTTGCTGGAGGAGAGTAGCCCCTGGGCAGGACGTGCGGGTGATTTACGATTTACCCGTGGTGGAAGCGGGCGGTAACCGATCGCAGCCGCCCGATCGCGCCGTTGTCGAGCGGACCGTCCATGAGCTCGTACTCCAGGCGGTCGAGCGAGGCGGACCTCCCGGGGTCAGCATCGTCCTGGAGGGCGCGCCAGGCATCGGGAAGACGTTCCTGGCCCGACAAGTTCTCGGTTCGGTTCCGCCCGGCACGGCGAAAGTCATCTCGGTGGCGGGCGAGCAAGGCCGGCGCAACGATCCGTTCGCTGGTGCCGCGCCCCTGCTTGCGGGTCTGCCCGGCGGCGGAGACCCCGCCGAGGCGGCGTTCGACCGCGTGGACGAGCTGTGCGCTGACGGCCCGGTCGTGCTGTGCGCCGACGACGCGCACAATCTCGACGGCGCCACCCTGACCCTGCTGCGCCGACTGGTCTGGGCCAGCCGGGATCTGCCGCTGGCCTTGCTGGTCAATACCCGGCCCTATCCGTCCCGCGAACCGCTAGCGCGGCTCATCGAGCAGGCGCAGGTGCGGCTGTGGCTGTCACCGATGGGCCCGATGATGGTCGAGCGCCTGACGCACGAGCGGACGGGTCGCTGGCCCGGCCCGCTGTTGCGCCGCGTCCTCGGGCTGGCCGCGGGCAACCCGCTGTTCGTAGCCGAACTGCTGCGCGCCTACCAGAAGGCAGGTGCCCTGGCTGAGGCCGACCCGGAGACGATCGAGGCCAAGGTTGAGCTGGATTTGCGGGGCAGCGGGCTGGACGAGGTGATCCGGGCCTATCTCGTTCAGCTGGACGGACCCACCCGTGACGTGCTGGCCGCCCTCGCGGTATGGGGGGCGGACATCGGCGCTGACGACCTGACCAGGTTGCTGCCTGGGGGGGCTGGGGCGGCAGGCGAGCCGATGGTGCGGGCCATCTCCTCCGGCCTGGTCCGCCGCGACCCGGCCGGCACGATCGGGTTCAGCCACGACCTTTTCCGTGAGGTCAGCTACGGTGAGCTGGCGGAAGACCAGCGCCGCGCGATCCACCGGCAGGCAGCGGAAGTGCTGGCCGCAGCTGGTTACCGGCCGAGCCTGGTCGCCGATCATCTGCTGCAAGCGGCCGGGACCGACCGCGATGCGGCGGTGGTGGCTGCTCTGCAGGAGGCGGTGGCGGCAACCCGCGCCCACGCGCCGGAGGTTACGGCCGACTTGCTCGACGACGTTTCCGCGGTCGGGGTGAATGTGCCCGATCAACTGCTGCTTGACCATGTGATGGCGCTGTTCTACCAGGGCCGCGGCCAGTCGGCGGAGACCGTGATCCGCGAGCGGATGAAAACGGTCACCGATATCGGGGTGGCGGCCCAGCTACAGATGATCCTTATCCTCTCCCTGTCCCACCGGGCCGACGTCGCGGCGGCCCTGGAGGTCATGGAGAGCACAGCTGCCATCCCCGGCCTGCCTGGGTCGGCTGCGCGCAGGCTGCAGGCAAACCGGGCCAGCCTGCTGGCCCTGGCGGGGCGGCCGCCGCCCGCCGCCGAGCTTGACGCGATGCTGGCTGGTTTCGTCGTTGCGGGCGACACGGACGCCCAGGCCACCGTCCTGGCCACAGCGGCGCTCACGGCCTTCCTGGCCGGCTGCCCGGACCAGGCGCTGGAACTCTGGCGTAACCGGGAGGAACTCGGTCCCCAAGCGGGGCACTCGCAGGGCGCCTCCTACGCGCTGATGCTGCCCGCCACGTTCGAGTTGGCCGCCTCCGGGCCCCTGACCGCCCGGGCGGCGATCGCCCGCGCCCGCCGACTCGCCGCAGAACGCGAGGCTCCGTGGATTGATCCGATCCTCGGCTTCACCGCCGGGATCATCGCCTTCGTCGCCGGCGACTGGGACGACGCCGTAGCCGAGCTGGATTCGGCCTTCGAGCAGGCCGAGGAGACCGGGACGGGCTGGATCTCCCAACCGGTCGGCATCCGCGCCTACATCGATGCGCACCGCGGCCACACCGGCTTGGCCCGGAACCGGCTGGAAGCGTTCCGGCACCGCGATCTCCCGCTGCACTTCGGTCACGACCGTCCCCGCTGGGCCGAGCTGGCCGTGCTGGAAGCCGAAGGGGCGCTGCGCCAGGCAGGCACGCTGGCCCGCACGCTGTGGTCCGGGACCCGGGCCCATCCCGGCCGCTGGCTGGCCGACCTGGCTCCGGACGTGACCCGGGTCGCGCTAGCCGCGATGGACCGGCGGCTCGCCGACCAGATCAGCGACGAGGCGGCCGCGCTGTGCCCGCCCGATGTGTCCCGGCTGGTGCACGGCATGCTCGTGGCTGATCCGGACGCGATCGAGGAAGCAGCCGCCGAGCTGGCCAGAGCCGACCGCTACGCAGTCGAGGCGGTCGCCCGCGAGGAGCTTGCCTGCGCGGCCGCCGCCGCCGGAGACCGGGAGCGCGCCGTGGCGGCCCTGGACGCGGCCCTGGCCGGATACGGGCGAATGGGTGCCGTCCCCGACCGCGACCGTGCCCTGGCCCGGACGCGCGCGCTGGGCATCCGGCGGAGTTCCCGGGAGGCCCACCGGAATGTGAGTTACGGCTGGGAGGCCCTGACCGCTACGGAGACCCGAATCGTCGCCTTGGTCCGCGAGGGCATGACCAACCGGGAGATCGGCACCCGGCTGTTTGTGTCACCTCGCACAGTCCAGACCCACGTTTCTCACATCCTGCAGAAGACCGGCCTGCGCTCACGAGTCGAGATCGCGCGCTTCGCCGAGGCTTAGATCCGCTCGGATCCGCCACATGGCGGATGCCTCCTCAGCCGGACGTTTCTAGCTTCTGGGGTATGAGGCCGCGCACGCTCATCCTGTTCTTCGCACCGTTGATTGCCTTCTCGGTGCTGGCCAGGCTCCTGCCCTCGGATCTCATCGCCGTGGCCGCGCTGACCGCGGCGGTCATGGTCCTCATCGCCGAGCTGACCAGCCGGCCCATCTGGCCGCTCAAGCTCCTCGGCACCTGCCTGCTGATGTTGTTCGCCCTGATCGCCGTCCTCGGTTTCACCCTGGGCCGGGGGGGCGACTCGTGGCTGGCCACCTGGGGCGGCGCCGGCATCGGCCTTGCCGTCGGGCTGGTCATTCTGGTGCTGATCCCGGTCACGCCGTTCACCGAGCCGTTCGCCCGGGAAGCCACCCCGCGGGCCTACTGGTCATCTCCGGCCTTCCTGAAGGTCAACCGCCTCGTCAGCACCGGATGGGGCGTGGCGATCTTCGCGGCGGGCCTCTCCCGGGTAACCGCGGCGACCGTCAGCCAGAACACCTCCCGTCGCGGGTTCGAGGTGCTGCTCGGCCTGATCGTGCCGGTCACGATCCTCCTCGCTGCGCTGAAGTTCTCCCACAGCTCTTACCGATCCATTCAGTGAAAGGACAAGTGAGTCCGATGCTTTACCGACTTGGCCGCTGGTGTTTCGCGCGCCGCCATTATGTGCTGGCCGCGTGGCTGGTCCTGGCCGTGGCGCTGGCCGTGGTGGCGATCGGCGTCAAGCAGCCGACCAACAACTCGCTGGCCATCCCGGGTACCCAGTCACAGCAGGGACTTAACCTGCTTAACCAGAAGTTCCCCGGTACGGGCGGCGCCCAGGCCCAGGTGGTGTTCTCGGTGTCCGCACCGAAGTCGCTCACCGGCTCGGCGGAGCAGCAGGCGGTCGAGTCCACCGTGGCCGAGCTGCGCAAGCTCCCGCAGGTCGTGAGCGTCACCGATCCTTACCAGGCGGGGACGGTGTCGAAGAACGGGCTGATCGCCTACGCTGTCGTGGCCTACCCGGTCGCCGTGGCCGACGTGACGCCCAAGGCCCAGACGGCGCTGCTCGACTCCGGCGGCCCGGCCAAGGCGGCCGGGATCACCGTCAACTTCGGCGGGCAGGTGGCCCAGGCGAGCACCAAGACCGACACCGACCTGATCGGGATCGTGATCGCCTTCCTGGTCTTGCTGATCGGCTTCGGTTCGGTGGTGGCCGGTATCTTGCCCCTGCTCTGCGCCGTCCTCGGCGTGCTGGTCACCAACCTGGCCCTGCTGGCCCTGACCGCCGCGATCACCGAGTCCAGCACCGCCCCGATCCTGGCCACGATGATCGGGCTGGCCGTCGGGATCGACTACTCGCTGTTCGTCATGAACCGGCACCGGCAGCAGGTCATCGACGGCATGGACCTGCACGAGTCGGCCGGGCGGGCGATCGCCACGTCCGGGTCCTCGGTCTGCTTCGCCGGCACGACCGTCCTGATCGCGCTGGCCGCGCTCAGCATCGTCAACATCCCCTTCTTGACCGTCATGGGGCTGTGCGCGGCCGGGGCGGTCGTCGTGGCGGTGCTGGCGGCGCTCACGCTCATGCCGGCGCTGCTCGGCTTCGCCGGCCACCGGCTCATCACCTCGCGGTGGGCGCGCCGCAAGATGGCCAAGGCGGCCATCCCGGGTTATGAGCCGGCCTCCTGGCGCTACGCCCACGCGCTGAAGCGGGTGCCGGTCGCGGTGGTCCTGGCCGGGATCGTCATACCGTTGTTCGTGGCGGTGCCGTTCCTGCACATCCGCCTCGGCCTGCCCGACGGCGGCTCGCAGCCGACGAGCCAGACGACCAGGCGTGCTTATGACCTCATCAGCGAAGGCTTCGGCCCAGGGGCCAACGGACCCCTCCTGGTGGTGGTCTACGCGCCGGGGGGCATGAACGCCACGCAGAAGCAGGCCTTCACCAGCTTCTACGACCAGCAGACGGCGCACCTTCCTGCTGACGTGGCGGCCATCAGCCAGCCGATGCCCAACCCGGCCGGCGATGTGTTCTTGATCGAGGTGATCCCGAAGACCGGTCCCGACGACCCCGCCACGACCATGCTGGTCAACCGGATCCGCACGGTGACCGCGGTCGGCCAGCGGACGTACGGCCTGGACACCTACGTCACCGGCCAGACGGCCCTCAACATCGATACCTCAGCCAAGCTGTCCGCGGCCCTGCCGGTCTACCTGGCCATCATCATCGTCTTGTGCCTGACCCTGCTGATCGTGGTGTTCCGCTCGCTGCTGGTGCCGATCGCGGCGGTGGTTGGTTACGTGCTCAGCATCTTGGCCGCTTTGGGCGCGGTGACCTTCGTGTTCCAGTGGGGTCACCTCGCCGGGATCTTCGGCGTCGCCAGCCCTGGACCGGTCCTCAGCTTCCTGCCGATCATCCTGCTCGGCGTCCTGTTCGGCCTGGCCATGGACTACGAGGTGTTCCTGGTGTCGCGGATGCGTGAGGAGTCGCTGCACAAGGACGCGACCACCGCCGTCATCGACGGCTACACCGGCAGCGCCAAGGTGGTGGCGTCAGCGGGGATCATCATGACCGCGGTCTTCGCCAGCTTCATCCTCTCGCCCGACCCGACCACCAAGTCCCTGGGCTTCGCGCTGGCCATCGGCGTCCTGATCGACGCCTTCGCGATCCGCATGACCGTCGTCCCGGCCACCATGTTCATCTTCAAGGACGCTGCCTGGTGGCTGCCACGATGGATGGGGCGGGCACTGCCGAACCTCGACATCGAGGGCAGCAAGCTCGAGGAGCGCGAACAGCGCCAAGCACAGCCTTCGTGACTTCGCTACCACGATGGGCACGGACCGAGATTCCGGACGACAGGCGACCCCGGTGAAGAGCTACTGGAAGGCTTCGGTCCGTGCCTTGCTGATCGTCGGTATCGTCGCGGGCACCGCGGTCGCCATCTATTCTCAGCGGGCCACCATAGGCGACGGTCTGCATGACGTCAGGTACCTCAACTGGGCTTGGGTGGCGGCCGTCAGCCTGACCGAGATCCTGTCCATGCTGGCCATGGCGCTGCTTTACCAGACGCTGCTGGGGGCCAGCCAAGCCCGGCTCACGGTGACCTGGATCCTGACCTCCAGCTATATCGCCAATGGCATCAGCATCTCCGTGCCGGTGGTCGGCGCGGGCATGGCCGGCCGCCTGGCGTACCAGCGGTTCCGCGAAGGCGGCGTCGACGCAGGCGCCGCCAGCCTCGCCCTCACCCTCGCCGGGATCGTGTCCGCCGTGACCCTCGCCCCTGTGGTCACGGCGGCCGCCGTGCTGTCCGGCAATCCGGCCGCATCCGCCAGTGGCCTCCTCGGCGCCATCGCCCTGCTGGCCGGGGCCGCCGTGATCGTGGTGGAATTGCGGTCCGAGCGAGGGCGGGTACGGCTGTTGCGGCTGATCGCCTTTTTCCTTCGCTGCTCGCAACGCGTCATCCGCCGCCCCAGGGGCCAAGCCGACGTCCTGGCCCAGGCGGTGCTGGCCACGGTCCAGCGGATGCGGCTGGGGAGATCCGTCTTGCCCCGGGCGCTACTGTGGGGTTCGATCAACTGGTGGGCCGACGTCGCCTGCCTGGCCTTCGCGCTGCGAGCGGCGGGCATCACCGACCTCTCGATCGGCAAGATCCTTCTGGTCTGGACCGCGGCTACCGGGGCTGTCAGCCTCAGCCCCACTCCCGCGGGCATCGGCGCAGTGGAAGTCGCCATGGCGGCCGCCCTGACCGCCGCCGGAGTCAAGGGTTCCCACGCCATCACAGCCATCTTGGTCTACCGGGTCACCACCTTTAAGGGCATCGGGACCCTCGGATCCCTGCTCTATCACCACAGAGGCGTGCGACATGGCACGGCGAATCACCCCGGAAGAGTGCGAGATGACACGACGAGCTGAGCCGCTCATTGCCCGCCACGGGCTGGGTCGGAGACCTGCATCGCCGGTGTCGTGGACCGAGTCACGCGGTCCACGGGCCGGGGCAGGCGATCCTGGAATGCGCAAATAAACTCGCCTGACGTGCAAATATGTCGAGCCGGTGAGTGGATCCGAACCGCCGGCCTCCCCTTTACAAGACGGCTGCTCTGCCTGCTGATCTACGCTGGCGCAAGACTCCCGGGCATGGTCGCCGACTGCCCTCCTGGCCGCGAAAACCGCCTGCTCACCTGCGGATTCTCCCACCGATGGGTAGTGCCCGGCATGCCTGGCGACCCCGAACGGCCGGCCGGCGCGGGTAGGCGCCGACAGAGGCCGACGTGGCGAACCAGCACTTGACCATGGCGAGCGTGCCGCGTGATCATGGAATCCGCGTGGCGCCTGCCTGCGGAAGGACCGGACCCTCGGGCGGGGTGGGTGCCGCCGAGATCCAGGTTATGCGATGAGGCTTCTGAAAAGAGGCAGGGGCGAAACGACCTCTCCAGCCGATGGCATGCCGACTACCAACGTGCGCGGGCGTTCTGGCCCCGGCCGGAGGCCGACGGCCAGGGTCGCGAGGACGACTATCATTTCCGGAATCGCCTTCGCCGTCTTGTTCACTGCTGGCTTGGTTCTGGTCGACCAGATCCCCCGGCTGGACTCACCGGACAGCACCTACATGGCCTTCTACACGACCGGATCGGGCAGGGTGCTGGTGACGGTGGGCCTGTATCTGGTGCCGTTCGCCGGCATCGCTTTCCTCCAGTTCATGGTGGCGTTCAGGGTACTGCTCGACCGCCCGGCCGACCTCACTCAGGGCCTGCAGCTGGCGTCGGGGGTGGCCTTCGTCTGCATGCTGTTCGCGGGGACCGCGGCCGCGGGTGCGGTAGCGCTGATGCTTTATTTCGTGAACGTCCCGGCGCCGCCGGTCAGCGTGGACCGGGTGCTGACCAGCATCGGCTACGGGCTGGTGTTCGTGTACGGCACCCGGATGGCCGGCATGTTCACGATCACCACCACGACGCTGGCGCAGAGGGCCGGGCTTATGCCGCGGTGGCTGGCGGTCCTCAGCTACCTGATGGCCGCGTTCCTGCTGGTCACTACTACAACGCAGCCAGCCACGCTGCTGGTGTACCCGGCCTGGGTGCTGATCTTGAGCTTCGCCCTGGTGCGGAGCGCACGCCGCCTGCCGGCGCCGGCGCCCGCCGCCGACTGAGACGGCAAGCTTGCTATCCGCTGCCTGGGGCCTGGTCAGACGGTCATCAGTTGCATGTAGGTGTTCTGCAGCTCGTCTTGGACGACATGGGCCTCACCCGCGACCGTCCGCAGCGCCAGATCCCGGTCCGGCGTCCGCGCGCGGTAACGCCAGCCTGGCGGGAGGTGCAGGCGATCACCCAGGGCGGGCAGGGAATCCAGGGTCAGGCCGTCGTCCACGATGTGCGAGTACGCCTGCATGACGTAGGTCCGGCCGTCCGGGGTCAGCATCTCGTACACCGGCCGTCCGGCCGTGAAAAACCACTCCGTGTCCCGTTTGATCGCCATGTCGCGGTAGTACCGCTCGCCCGGCTGGCCGGCCGGATCCAACCCGGCCGGGACAGGCAGTTCGGCGACCCAGCGGGCCTGCAGGCCGCCGAACGACCGGATCTCGCCGGTGGCGTGCGCGGTGATCCGGTCCAGCGTCCAGAAACGCGGGCCGTTCAGGAGCACCGCTGGAACCCCCAAGTCCTTGGCCAGCTGGCCCGGGTCCAGCGACTGCCATTTCGCGGGCGGGCAGTCGTTGAGACCCGTGGTGTTGTACACCGCGGCTGTGAGCTGGCCTTCCTGACTGGTGACGAGGAGGATCTCCCCGTACCGGACACCCCGCAGATCTACGCGGGAGGTTGGGGCGGAGGGGCTGGTCATCTGTGATTCTCCCTTCCAGGGCAGGAGAGGGCGCCAGATCTGGGACCCACTCATCGTGGCAGCGGCTATTGCGCTCCCGGCCCGGCGCGCCCGCCTAAGCTGCCCGCCGGGCTAGCCGATCCGGCACGCGTCGTAGGCGACCTGCAGGTGGAGCGGCCCCCGCAGCACAGGGCTTGGCCGGTAGGGCGGCGGATCTTGGATCAGTCTCGGGTTGTCAAGCCGGGTGGCCAGCGTGGCGAGCGCCAGGTGGACCTCCAGCCGGGCCAGCGGCGCGCCGAAGCAGTAGTGGATGCCGCTGCCGAAGCCCAGGTGCTGGTTGTCGGGGCGGTCCGGGTCGAACCGGTCGGGGTCGGCGAACCGGCCCGGGTCCCGGTTAGCCGCGGCGATCAGCAGCGTCAGGCGCGAGCCCTTGGAGATCGTGGTGCCATCGATGGTGATGTCCTGGAGCGCGGCGCGGTTGGGCAGGTACTGCACCGGCGGCTCGAACCGCAGCAACTCCTCCACCATCGGGATCACCCACGCGGGTTCCCGCTTCAGCCGGGCCAGGACGTCCGGGTTCCGCAGCAGGGTCAGCGCGCCGTTGGCGATGAGGTTGACCGTGGTCTCGTGGCCGGCGATCAGCAGCATCACCCCGTGGACCTGCAGGTCCAGATCAGTCATGGCGTCTGCTGAGTCGTCGTTGGCCAGGCCCGACAGCATCGAGTCGTCGGGCGAGGCCCGGTGCTTCTTGATGAGCTCTCCCAGGTAGGTAAACAAAGCGAGCAGCCCCTCGTCACGCCGCTTGATCACGTCCTGGCTGTCCTGCAGGTTCGCCGCGTCGAGCCCGCCGGCGACTGCCCCGGCCCATCCCCGGAACTGCGGCTCGTCGGCGGGCGGGACGCCCAGCAGCCGGCAGATCACCGCCACCGGCAGCGGATAGGCCAAATCGTCGACCAGGTCGACCTCTCCGGAGTCGGGGAAGGCGCCTATCAGGGTGTCGATCTGGCGGCGGATCTCTGCCTCCTGGCCGCTCACCAGGCCCGGGCTGTCCGGGGGGCCGAAGAAGCGGGTCACCTCCCGGCGCAGCCGGTCGTGACTCGGCGGGTCCCGGTCGATGAACGGCATGACATCCGTGATGATCCGGTCACCCGGATCGGTCAGGGTGTGCGGATCGGAACTCAACCGGGGATCGTGCAAGAGAGCCAGCACGTCGTCGTAACGCCCGACAGCGTAGCTGCGCTCGTCCAGCGGAATGACCCGGTGGCGGCGCAACTGCGCGTACAGCGGCCAAGGGTTGTGCCGGTTGGCCTGCTCGCCCACCTGGTGCATGAGGTCGCTGCTCACCGGTGCTCCTTCCCGGCGCCCACCCGCTGGGCCCTCATGCTGGTCGGCGAACGGCCGCTCACGATGACCGTGGGCAACTCATAGGGAGCGCTGGGATCTGGGAAACGGGCGTCCTCGGGCACATTGCCCTCGGCGACCCCGACCGGAACGGGCGGCGGCAGCGCTTGCTCGATCAGGTGCCGGTAGTACTCCAGGTAGCGGCCATGGTTGAACGTCACCGCGGCCACTACCCGGTCCCCATCCAGGTAGGCAGCAGCAAACCGGCCGTCCTGGGCCGATCCCTGGGTCACCAGGATCTGGCTGCCGAGCGTCGGCACGCCCACGGACTTGATGTTCGTCCCGAACTGCACCGACCAGAACGAGGGAATGCTCACGTGCGCTTCGCGGTCTGCGCTGTGGCAGATCATGTTGTGCGCTGCCACCTGCGCCCCGACCACGGCGTTCTCCCAGTGCTCCAGGGCCAGGAACTCGTACTCATAGAGCGCATGAGGGAACCGGGCCACATCGCCGGCCGCGAACACGTCATCGACCGCCATCCCGTTGATGGCATAGGCGCGGCCGCCGGGATCACACGAGAGCCCCAGCGGGCCGGCCACGAGCCCGGAGCTGGCTAGCCACTCGGTGTTACGGAGCGCGCCCAGCGCAATCACGGCTAGGTCGGCCTTCACGGTGGTCCCGTCCGAGAGCGAGGCGGCGCGGAACCGGCCGCCGCTGCCTTCCAGCGCCTCCACCGTGACGTCGCAGCGAAGGTCGACGCCCGCGGCCCGCTGCAGCCCGGCCGCTACCTCGCCCACCACCCCGCCCAGCGATCCGACGAGCGGGTTCTCCGCCCGCTCCACCACCGTGACCGCAAGGCCCCGCTGGCGGCAGAGCGACGCGACCTCCGACCCGGTGAAACCGGCGCCAATCACGAGCACCCGTTCGGGCCCGGCGTCCAGCAGGTCCCGGATCAGCCGGGAATCCTCCCTGGTCCTGATCCCCCGTACTCCCTCCAGCGCCGCCTGTTCGGTGTGCGGCCAGGGCCGGTTGCGGACCCCGGTGGCGATCAGCACCCGGTCGTACGGGAGGCGGGCGCCGTCGGCCAGCACGACCTCCCGGGCACGGCGGTCCAGAGCGGTGGCGGGCATCCCCAGCCGCCAGTCCACCTCGCCGAGGTCGGCGAGCCGCGGCAGGGCGGTGTGCTCGGGCGGTACCCAGTCACTGAGCGCGACCTTGGACAGCGCCGGGCGGTCATACGGCTCATGCCGCTCGTCGCCGACGATGGTCAGCGAGCCGGTGAACCCATCCCGCCGCAGCGTTTCCGCCGCCCGCAGACCGGCCAGCGAGGCGCCGACAATGACGATCCGCTCCGGCCCGGAATTGTTCACGGCTGTCCCCGCTCGACCGCGATGGCCTGCACCGGGCAGGCAGCCGCCGCTCGCAGCACCCGCTCCGTCAGCTCGTCGTCGGGCTGCGGATCGTACAGCAGCGCCTCCTCGCCGTAGATCCGGAACGCTTCCGGCGCTAGGAACGCGCACTGCGCATAACCCTGGCATGCGGCAAGATCAACGACGATTTTCATCTACGCCTCCCGGATCTCCCTACCGCAGGCGCAAGCCACCGCGTGGCCTATCAGCGTGGCTGCCGACGTGCTCACGCCACCGTGTATCGAAGCCTACATAGCGTCTGTCGGACGGACAACGGCTGGCCAGCGGCCCGGCTCCCCCGGTCGGCTAGGCCCTCAACCGCGGCCGGGACCGTATCGTAACTGGTTCCTCTCCCGGGGTCGCAGACGCCGAATGGATGGCGTGCGGGTCGGACCGCCCGCGGCCCGGCGCTGACCTGGGTGAGCAGAACGAAACCGAGATGGTCAAGGTGCATCCGGCTGTGCTTTCGGGACGGTTCGCCGGAGCGGGGAGGGAGCTGATCGTCGCGATGGCATCTGAGCTGCCGGGCGCCTCGGATAGCTGGTAGGTACCTGTCGGTTTGGCCTGGGGCGCGGTGCGGCCTAGGGCAGACGGCCGGCATCTGCCAGGCGGGACCTCAAGGCGCTTCGTCCGGCGAGTCGAGCGGGCTGCTGACCTCGGCCAGGATCCGCTGGTTCATGGTCAGGATGGTCCCGAAGGTCAGCCATTGAGCCGGATCGTCTCGCCAGCGCTGCTGTGCCCGGGCCACCGCCTGGCCGGTCGCCTCGCCGGCCAGGCGGATCGCGTCGAAGAGCCGCTGCCGGTCGGCTGACTCGCCGGGAGACGCCGCCCACGCCACGTACGCCTGAATGGCTGACGCTGTGGAAACGAGCATGGCGCTGACGGCAGGCATCGGACGAGCCGCTGGCGCACCGTCCACGAGGGCCCGGGTGATCGACCGCGTCTGGATGGCAATTCTGTCTCCGACCCGCAACGCCTCGTCCGCTTGCTCGAGCACCAGGCGTTGCCGGCGCGCCCGCGCGTTCCAGCGGGCAGTGAGCTGATGCCCCTCGTGGTCCCGCCTGGCCCTGGCGGTGGCCTCGGACAGTCCGAGTGCTTCCCGTCGCCAGGCCTGGGCCTGTTCGAGGGTCCATGCCGAGCCGATGGCCGAACCGATCCCGGTGAGGAGGTCGCGGCAGCGACGCAGCGGTGTCAGGGCATCGGAGACCACGCGCTCCGGCGCGGGCGCCGAAGGGCTCACGAGCACGGCCAGCACGGCGATGGCGGAGCCGATCAACGTGTCCACTATGCGTCTGCCCCCGTAGTCCGGGGTGGCGCTGCCCACCGCGAAGACGAGCAGGGCGCTGACGGGGACCTGCACGACGCCCTGGGGGCCGAGGCGGAGGCTCCAGCCGAGGAGGAGGCCCGCGAAGACGATGATGGCGATGCTCCAGCCGCTCGGGGTGAGGAAATGGCTGACCGCCAACGCTGCGGCCACCCCCAACACCACCCCGACGACCCGCTGGAAGGCCCGCGAGAGCGAGTCGTAAACGGTCGGCTGGACGATCAGGATCACGGCCAGCGGCGCGAAGTAGGGCCGGCTGTGCGGATCGGCCAACAGCGCGACCGCCCAGGCAATCCCCGCGGCGACCGCCGCCTTGGCCGCCAGCAGGACTTGGGCGCGGCTGACGAGCACCGGCAGGACTGCGTTGGACCTAAAGGACGGCCGGAGGGTGCGCCAGCGGCGCCTGACCTGTTGCTGAGCCTGTCGGACCATCGTGGTATCTGACCCCCATCGGGCGGGCATCGTCGTTGCAGGCGCTGTGCATTGCGCCAGTCCATCTGGGCGCAGGCTTCCACTCAGTTAGGCGCCGGTCAACGCCGGTCCTTGGTCAGGCAGCATCGTCCACGGCGTGCGGCCGTTTGTCTGCGACGTCGGCCGCGCGCTCGCCGTTTTCCGCGCCTGCCCGCACTGGGGGAAGCTGCATGCCCTCGACCGCGGCCGGTCGGCTCAGGCGTGCTCCAACTTGCTGCTCCAGCCGCTGGCGCTGCGTGCAGTCATCTTGCGGATACCGGTCGGCTGCGCTGATGGCGCAAGGTGGCTTGCGTGAAGGGGATTCGCTGGCGGCAGCCGCACGAGGAGTAGCGATGCCCCACGTCACTGTAGGCCGGGAAAACAGTGGTGACATCCGGCTCTACTACGAGGATCACGGGACGGGCCGTCCGGTCGTGTTGGTCCACGGGTACCTGGCTGACGCGCATGCGTGGGAGAAGCAAGAACCGGCTCTGCTGAACGCGGGATACCGGGTCATCAGCTACGACCGGCGTGGGACTGGCCGGTCCAGCCGTCCTGCGGGTGGTTACGACTACGACACCCTCGCAGCCGACCTTGGCGCCCTGATCGAGGCGCTAGATATCGAGGACACGGTACTGGTGGGGTTCTGTGCTGGGACCGGAGAGGTGATCAGGTATCTCGCGAACAGTGGCTCACGGCGGGTTAGAGTCGCCGCGCTAATCGCGCCAGTGGAGCCGGACCCCCCGCCAGAAAATCCGGGCTCGGACCGTGCTCAAGGCGACCGGATGTTCGCGGACGAACTTCCCAGTTCTCTTGCGGCCGACCGCCCTGCCGCCATCAAGACGTTCCTTGACCTCTCGTACAACCTAGACGTGCTTGGCGGTTGGAACGTCAGCGATCAGGCCTGGCAGAACAGCTTTCACGTCGCCGTTGGGATCTCGGCGGCCGCGGCTCTGGGCGGCGCTCTCGCGTTGCAGGAAGACTTCCGCGCCGATCTCCTGCGCATCGTGATCCCGGTCCTGGTGGTACAGGGCTCGCAAGACAGGGTCATGCCGCCAGCGACCGCCGGGCAGGTGCTCGCGGCCGGGCTCGTAAGGGCCAGCCTCGTCGAGATTGCCGGCGGCCCGCACGCAATTATCTGGACCCACGCGCCCGAAGTGAACGACGCGCTTCTGGCCTTCTTGGGTGGTCTGGAACGTAGTTAGCCGGGGCTGGCGTCCGCCCCCGCATCTTGACTGCATGAGCCGACTCCGCGAACACGTGTGCGGAGGATCCTGCACTCATTCGGCGTGCCACAAAGGGCGGACTTGCGCGGCCTAGCCCGTCGCTGGTGCAGAAATTGACATCGATCAAGGTGACTAGTCATATTGGGCCTATGGCCCGGCCGAGCGTGAAGCAGGAGATTATCGACGCTGGCCTTCGTGAGCTGCACGCGCGGGGATACGCCGCGTGCTCAGTCGAGGACATCACGAAGGCAGCCGGCGTACCCAAGGGCTCGTTCTACAACCACTTTGCGAGCAAGGAAGACTTCGCAGTCGAAGCCGTCCGCCGCTACTTCGAGATCTCCGGCTGGCCAGTGTCATTCGAATCCGCGTCGGCGGTCGGGCGCCTGCGAGCCGGGTTCACCGCGCTCTATGACGGTGCTCGAGACCGCTCCTACAGCCGCGGGTGCATGTGGGGAAACTTGGCGAACGAGATCGCCGACCACAGCGCCGCCATCCGCGCCGAACTAGCCGAGGGCCTGGACGCCTGGTCCGCGATCGTGACCGAGCTTGTCACTCAGGCGCAGATGACCGGAGAGCTAAGCCCTGCGGGCGATCCCGCCCAGATCGGCCGCTTCATCGTCAACGCCTGGGAAGGCGCGCTGATGCGATCGCGGGTGGTCCGTACCGGAGAGCCGATTGAGGACTTCTTCGAGATGATCTTTGGCTCGCTGCTGAGCGAACCAGCCGTCAGCGCCAGCTGAGCAGGGAGATCAGCGCTCAACCACCGGGTATACATCTTCGCGCCGTTTGACCGCCTCTGGCGCGACATGAAACCAGGCCTGATGGTACGCATCCGAGGTGTTTGACCGCCAGAGGTATCAAGCTGGCCGGAAGGTCGCTAAGCTCATCAATATGACTGGTCGTCTTAGCTGTGACGAGAGCCCGGCTCCCGACACCGGGAATGCGATGGCGGTGCCGGCAGTGACCAGTCTGGCCAGCCTGGTGGGCCGGGACAAGGAGAAGGCCCGGCTCAGGAACCTGGCATCGCCAAAGTACGGGGAAACCCGCGTCCTGCTGCTCCTGGGCGAGCCAGGTGTAGGCAAGACGGCGCTGCTGACCGAGGCTGCCGCAGAGGCCAGATCCGGCGGGATGCGTCATCTTGGCGCCACGGGCCGGGAATCTGAACAGGACATCCCATTCTCCGGGCTCCACCAGCTGCTGCGGCCTGTGCTCCGGTACATCCCCGAACTGCCGACGCGGCAGGCGGCCACACTGCGCGGCCTCTTCGCGCTAGCTGGTGACTCCTTGACCTCTGATGCCCTGCTGACCGAGATTGCCGTGCTCACGCTGCTGTCAGTTGCCTCGGAGCATGCGCCCGTGCTGGTTACGGCCGATGACGCGCAGTGGCTGGACCAGGCATCGCTTGACGCGCTGACCTTCACAGCCCGGCGCCTGGAGGAAGAGCGCATCGTGCTCCTGGTGAGCGCGCGCGGGATGACCGCGCCACCTGGCCTTGAGCGGGACTTCCCGCAGATGTTGCTCGAACCGCTGCAGCTAGCAGACGCAGGGCGTCTCCTGGACTCACAGCATCAGCCGCCGCGAGGGCGGCTCCGGGAGCAGGTAATCTCCCAGGCCGCCGGCAACCCCCTAGCACTCATCGAGCTCTCAAAGATGGTCGCCGCAGACCCGAGCGCCGGGCGTCGCTGTGCAACTGAGCTGCTGCCCCTGACCAGCCAGCTGACCACCATCATGGCTGGCCGCTACAACGCCATGCCAGAACAGGCAAGAGCAGGGCTATTGCTTGCGGCGGCTGCCGACAACGGCGACGTCACGGCGCACGCCGGTGACTTGACGATGGAGACACTCATCCACGCGGAGGCGGCGGGCGTGGTCCGGGTCGACGCTTCGGGCGCCCAGTTCACCCATCCGCTCGCGCGATCGGCTGTGTACCACTGTGCTCCGTTCGCCGAGCGAGCAGCGGCCCACCTGAGAATCGCGGACGGCGTGCGCGACCGGCCCGACCGATACGCATGGCACCTGGCTGCCGCGGCAATGGGGCCCGACGAACAGGTCGCCGCGCTGCTCGAGGACAGCGCCGCGATGGCGCAGCGCCGCGGCGGCGTCGCAGCAGCCGCTCGGGCGATGGAACGCGCCGCCGAACTTACCCCGGCCGAGTGCGACAAGGCCAGGCGGCTACTCGCGGCTGCCGATCTTGCCCGCTCGGCCGGGCAGTCCGACTGGGTACGCGAGATGGCCGGCAAAGCCCTGGACCTGACCTGTGATCCGGCCATGCGTACTGCGGCTCGGCTGAAGGTCGGCTGGTCACTGCTGTGGTCGGGACAGCCCACTGAGGCGCTGGACGCTCTGCTATCTGTAGCTGAGGCATCACAGACCGAGCTCGATACAGCCTGGGATGCAGCGGCGATGGCCGCCACAATCGGTCACCAGACCGGCATCCTCGAGGCCTGCGCCAGGGTGCAAGCCACTGCAGAGCTGCTGGACCACACCCGCGTCACCGACCCGTCAGACGAAAGTGCGGTAGCCACCCGTGCCGACGAAGCCCGCATGTGGATCTGGGTATGCGCTGACCCGTTCGGAGGCCGCTCCCGCACCGTCCCCTACCTGCGCAGGATCGCCCGCGGTACTGTGCAGGACATGGCCCGGGTCGGCGGCGCCGCCTGGAGCCTGGACGAGACAGAGCTGGCGGTAAGCGTGCTGCGTCAGGCGCTCAGCCGACTGAGCGCCCCGGGCGTTCGGGGTGCCAGCGGGGCTGTGCTGTCCTGCCTGGAGTGGGCGTATGCCGACAGCGGCCGCTGGGATGAGGCACTCGACACTGCACGCAGGGCCAGCGACATTGCAGCGGCCTACAAGATGGAGGCCGTGTCCAGCCAGGCTGACCTGGTGACTGCCACCGTCGCGGCGATGCGGGGGGAGATCAGTGCTGTAACGCCGCTGCTGGCCCGGGCGACCGCTGATGCGGACCAAGCCGTATACCGGGGATTTGCCGCCAGGGCCCGACACGCGGCGGGCCTGGCAGCTCTCGCCAAGGGGCGGTATGTGGCGGCCTACGCGCAACTCAGCAAGCAGTTCGCCGCCGACGGGACGCCGCTGCACTATCACTTCTCGTATTACGCCATCGCTGATTACGCAGCCGCGGCTGCCCGGGCTGAACGTCGGCTCGAGGCCCGGAACCAGGTAGAGGGCGCGCTGGCGCTAGTGGGCCCGGATCCCGGTCCGAGGCTTGAGCAACTGGCCGCCCGCGCCCGCGCGCTGCTGGCAGATCCGGCCGAGGCCTGGAGGCACTTCACTGCAGGCCTGGCTGATCCTGCCGGCGAAGCCTGGCCGTTCGAGCGAGCGCAGCTGCAGCTCGACTACGGCGAGTGGCTCCGGCGGCAGCGACGGATCAACGAGGCCAAGCCTGTCCTCACATCGGCGTTCGACACTTTCATCCGGCTCGGTTCAGCCCCGTGGGCGCGACGAGCGGACTCCGAACTGCGCGCTTGCGGCGTGAGACTCGAAGCGGCTCCGGCCCCTTCGAGTGCCCTTGACGATCTCACGCCTCAGCAGCGCGAGATCGCGATCCTCGCCAGCCACGGCCTCACCAATAGCGAGATCGCTGACCGCCTGTTCCTGTCCCCCCGAACCGTCGCCTCGCACCTGCACCGGTCCTACCCCAAACTGGGCATTGCGAGACGTCATCAGCTCCGCAGTCTGATAGACCCGGCCGACACGTTTAAGGTCAGCTGACAGCCCAGATCCGGGGCAAGTAGGGCCAGCGGACTCCGCGCCGGGCACGCAGAACCGCGCCCGGCCAGGAGAACGGCGATGCCGCCAGGATCGCAAATGCTATCGGGCGGGCCGCACTATCCACACAATGACTGCACTCGGCTGCAACCGTGCAGGAAGACGCGGAGCGCGGTATTGGGTCGTGCGGACACCAGGCGTTCTGCACCCGGCACAACGGCAGGCGGCGATAGCAAGAACTGTCAGGAGACGGGCAGTGACGTTCATGCCGGAGCGACACCCGCAGATATTTACTCCTAAGAACCAGGCCCGACGGCACCGCGCCGGCCGAGTGCAGTCAAGCGGCGGATACCCCGGCTGGGTCCGCCAGCCAGATCCTGGTGAGCACGGCTAAGGGGAAGGACCCACGTAATGCCAATGATCGATGTGTACGCCACGGCGGGCACGTTCGCAGACAAGCACCAGCTCGCCAGGGACCTGGCGGCGGCCTTGATGGCCATCGAGGAAGTCCCGGACATCCCAATGTTCCGGCAGAACACGGCCGGCTTCGTCCACGAGCTGCCCGCGGGCGACCTGTCGAACGTAGAAGGCGCGTCGGACTATGTCCGCGTCCAGGTGCTGACCAACGCCGGAGCACTTGACCGCGCCAAGCAGCTCGCGGTGGTGAGCCAGTTCACCAGCATGATCGCGCAGGCCGCCCAGAACCCGGCGCTGGCCAGCCGCACGTGGGTGCTGCTGACCGAGGCGGTGCCCGGCGGATGGGGCCTGAACGGTCACGCCAGCACCAACGACGAGCTCG
>JASHVM010000289.1:0-2704 GCA_030044595.1 Streptosporangiaceae bacterium | reverse complement strand
AAACCGTCGGTGATCGCCAGCCGCGCCGAGGCGAGCAGCTCGGTCGCCAGCTCGGGGTCCAGGTCGCCCGGGTAGCCGATAGCGCGGGCCAGGTCCCAGCCGTGAGCGAACTGATCGAGGGCCGCCATGCTCCGCACGGCAGCGCCCGGGAACTCGCCGAACGGCAGCCGGATCATCCGGCCGAGCACGCCATCGGCCTCGAACGCCGCCGCCGCCATCCGGGCGCTCTCCTCGAAGGCGGCGACGAAATTACCGGCCGTGTAGTCCGCGTCGGTGGGCTCGCTAGTGCCGCTGACGACACCGGCCCACCAGCGGGCCGTGTCGGTGAAGTGGTTGATCAGCGCGCGAACGTCCCAGGATGCGCACGGCGTGGGTGCATCCAGGTCGCCGGGCTGCACTTTCTGAAGGACTGCCAGGGTGCTGCTCAGGGCTCTATCCAGTTCGGTCACGTGCTCGCTCCTGATTCTCTCGCCTGCAAAGGCCGTCAATCAGGTAGACCTGGCCGCCCGCCGAAAGGAATCGGTACCGTTCGAGCTCCGGCAGCACGCCGGAGTGATCGCCGCGCAGCTTCCGCGCGATTTGCTCGGCGGGCTGCGGCTCTCCCCACCGTGTCACTGATTCCTCGGCCAGAACCACGCGCAGCGGTGCGATGTCATTCTGGTTGCCTGGGCGGACCGTAACCTGCGCACCTCGAAGCGTCGGCCGCGAGACGGCGGACCTGGCCGCGTCAGGGTGCTGGCTCGCGCCTAACCTCGCCATCACTCGCCGGAAGTGCCCTGCCAAGCCGGGTCGACGCGCACCGAACGGCGGCGAGCCGACCCCGGTCCAAGCGTCCGCCGCGGCTGTTGACCAGGATCGGCCCGTGCGGGCGGTCTGCGACCGCCCGGTCAATGGCCCGGCCGACGGCTGGCGGCAGCGTTACCAGGACGTCCCTGGTGCCCTTGCCGCACACCCGCAGAGGTAAGTCCGGCGAGCTCGGCGAGGCTGGACGGCCCCCGGCGAGGGCATGTCCGGACACGCCCTCGCACCGGGTTCCCCGCGGCTAGTGGCACGTTGCGGTCAAGCCACTACGCGGCGGGACCGCCGAAGAACTGGTAGCTGGCCCAGCTCGTGTCACTGTCCATGAACGTTTCGATCGTGAACTCGTTGGTGGGACAGTTGCTCGCCGCAACGTCGACGGAGGCGATGCCGTCGTAGTTGACAAGGGTGCCGTCCAGGTCCGTTTGGTTGTGGATGAGCCGCTGGTAGCACGCGAACGTCCATCCGTCGGCGGCGTGCCGGCCGCTGCCCATCTGGTCCGCCGTTCCACACGGATTGGCGAGGGCCGTGTAGACCTCTCCTCCCCACCCAACCCAGTCGACCTGGCCGGCGATCCCGCCGTCGAACAGGCTCCCGGGGTAGTAGCCGAGCCAGATCCACGGCCCGGACTCGTTGTTGTTGAATCCGAACCACCAGTTGCCTTGCCAAAGCTGGTACTTGACGCCGATCTCGAGCTGGGGGGATTCTCCCTGCTCACTGGTGCCGTTGATCCTGATCCCAGGGAAGATTGACGAGTTGTACTGGACCCATCCGCTCTGCAGTCGGTTGTAACCGCCGAGGTTATTGCCGTCCTGCGAGTACCCGTTCGTCGTGTAGTAGGTGAACAGGTGGTTGGCAGCGTCGCCGTTGAGGTCGTGGTCAACCGTCAACCCGCCCTCAAGCGACTGGAGCTGCGGCTTCTGGTAGTTCTGAAGCCACAGCTGGGAAATCGAATGGTCGTCACCGGGCGACGACGGGATGTCGACCGTGGGATCCCACAGGTTCAGCCACGCGTCGCCTCCATACACCGTGGCCCATTGGGAACTGAGGGCGTGGAAGTATCCGGCGGGATTAGGGTCACTCGGATGCTTGTTCGTGCGATTGACGTTGACGCGCAGGCCACCCGACTTTGACTGCACGCGAGTAAGTTCATCCAGGCTACGGATGCTCGTGAGATCCGGCCGAAGAATCGGTACGTGGCCGGCCGGGCCAACCTGGCCTGTGTCGAACTGAATTGACTGCGTCGGCCGCGCCTGGTCGGCCTGGACGTCGTTGGCAGCCGCTGGCGGCGGCTCAGCGATCGTGTCGCTGGTCTGGCTCTCGATCGGCACCCAGTCCAATGTTTGCCCGTCGGGCGTGGTCGTGGTCGTGGTGATGTTAAGCGCGCTCTGGCGCTGCCCTAGCCATCGCTTCACATCCGGATTTTGCGTCCGCTCCGGTACTGCCTGATCAACCATCGTGAACCCCCGGTTATCTCCTATCTCGCGGCCGACACCGTGCTGCGTCAGCCTTTTCTGCTACGGAGCGCTCCGGCTAGGTCCTGATACACGGTGTGCTCTATTCCGGTTTGGATGCCCCGGAGCGTGCCGCGCGGGTGATCGACGTGCCCGCCGCGCTCAGGGCAGCGCCAGCGGAACCCCTTAGCCGATGCCGATCTGGAAGGCTGACGTCGTGACGGCCCGGCCCGTCAGTGCTTTGCTGAGCGTCCTTAGACGCGGGCAAGCGCCTCGCGCAACGGGTCAAGACCCATAGCGCCCAGGCTGAGTGCCTTGGCGTGAAAGTCCTTGAGGCTGAAGGCTGCTCCGGCCCGTGCCATGGCATCCTCCCTGGCCTGCAGCCAGATCCGTTCACCAAGCTTGTACGAAGGGGCCTGACCCGGCAAGCCGAGGCAGCGACGTAGCTCGGA
>JASHVM010000026.1:0-3004 GCA_030044595.1 Streptosporangiaceae bacterium | reverse complement strand
GACATCATCTGGCTGACGCCCGGCGGGGAGGAGATAACCCAGCAAACCTGGGGAGACATCCGGGCCAAATCGCTGGCGGTGCTCCTGAACGGCGAGGCGATCACCGAGCCGGATCCACGGGGCGAACCAATCACCGACGCCAAGTTCCTGCTGCTGTTCAACGCGCACAGCACCGCCCGCACCTTCAACCTGCCCGGGGCCAGCCTGGCGGCCGGCTGGGAGGTCGTGATCGATACCAGCTCAGCGGAAGGCAGCGCCGTAGCCCCGGCCGCCTCCGGGGCTCTGGAGGCCTCCGGGGCTCTGGAGGCCTCGGGGGCTCTGGAGGGCATCGCCGCCTTGCCGCCGAAGAGCGAGGTCGAGGTCGCCGACCGGAGCGTCCTCGTGCTGCGGTCGGTGGACTGACCATGCGCCAGCTGTTCCCGTCGGCCGAACTAGCCGATCCCGACCTGGCCAGGCTGTACGCGTACCCGGCCGGGCGGTGGCTGCGCGCCAACATGGTGTCCAGCGCGGACGGAGCCGCGATGCTCGAAGGGGTCACGGCAGGCCTGTCCTCGAGGGGCGACCGGCGCCTGTTCGCGCTGCTCCGCGCGCTTGCCGACGTGATCGTGGTCGGTGCCCAGACGGCCCGGGCCGAGCAGTACGGGCCGGCGCGCCAGCGCGAGGCCTGGCGCGACCTGCGCAAAGGGCGGACGCCGACCCCGCCGATCGCGGTGGTCAGCGCGCGGCTCGACCTGGACCCGGCGAGCCGCCTGATCGCCGCCGCCCCGCCGCATGCTCGCACGATCGTCATCACCACCGCCCAGGCACCGCCCGACCGGCGCGACGACCTGGCCGGGCGGGCGGATGTCATCGTGGCAGGCGACCAGGCCGTCGACCTGAATGCGGCGGTCAGAGCGCTGGCCGACCGGGGCCACCAGCGGATGCTCATCGAAGGGGGACCACGCCTGCTGGCCCAGTTCATCGCGGGCGGCCTGCTCGATGAGCTGTGCCTGACCATCGGCCCGCTGCTGGCAGGCCCGGGCGGGAGCCGGATCGTGGCCGGGCCCCTGCTCGACTCGCAGCCCCAGCCGCTGGAGTTGGCGCACGTCCTTGAAGACAGCGGCTTCCTGCTGTGCCGTTACACCAGGAAAAGTCATTTATCCCGAACGAACGGTGGCGCGTGCCGCCGTCGCACCTGTCACGCCTCCCGCTGTCCCGCGCGCGCAGATTCCGCTTTCCCGCGCCGCTTGGTGAGCCCTGTCGCCTCGATGACCGCCGTCATCATCTTGTCCCTCCTAGGTCCGGCGTCTCGCCCGGGTCATAGCCAGGATCGCCCGGCAGCCCCGGGCGACGGATCGGCTGCACGGTCATGATTCACGCACCCGCCGACCGAGCCGGTCGGCCGGCCGCCTGGCTGACCGGCATCCACCGTTCGGCTGATGGATCGCCGGACGCGCCATCGCGTGACGGCCGGGGAAGTCCGTCTGGCCACCGCGGCGGCCCCGCTCTCGGACCGACGCGTTAGCCTGGCCGCTAGAAGGCCCAGCACCACCTGCCCAGACAACCAGGGAGACAGGTCCATGCCGCTGCACCGCCAGGTGGATGAGTCCAGCCAAGACGCCAAACTTGCGATCAATCCCATTTACTCGGAGCTGAGCAAGCAGATCCCGCGGTACCGGCTGCCAAAACACGGCATGCTGCCGCGCACTTCCCTGCAAGCGGTACGCGATGAGCTCATCCTCGACGGCAACGCCCGGCTTAACCTGGCCACGTTCGTCACGACCTGGATGGAACAAGAGGCCGAGCAGCTGATGACGGACTGCGAGGCCAAGAACATGATCGACAAGGATGAGTATCCGCAGACCGCCGAGCTCGAGCTGCGCTGCGTGAACATCCTGTCCCGGCTGTGGAACGCCCCGTCCGGCGGGGCTGCGACCGGCACCTCCACCACCGGGTCAAGCGAGGCCTGCATGCTCGGCGGTATGGCGCTGTTGTGGCGCTGGCGGGCCGAGCGGCAGGCGGCGGGCCTCGATGCGAGCAAGCCGAACCTGGTGATGGGCAGGAACGTGCAGGTGTGCTGGGAGAAGTTCTGCCGGTACTGGCAGGTCGAGCCCCGTTTCGTGCCGATGGTGCCGGGACGGCTGCACCTGCGCGGCGCGGAAGCCGTGGCCAAGTGCGACGAGAACACCATCGGCGTGGTCGCGATCATGGGCTCGACCATGGACGGGAGCTACGAGCCGGTCCTGGAGATCAGCCAGGCGCTTGACCGGCTGCAGGCCGATCGGGGCTGGGACATCTCGGTGCACGTGGACGGAGCGTCCGGCGGGTTTGTCGCCCCGTTCCTGCAGCCGGACCTGGAGTGGGACTTCCGAGTGCCGCGGGTGGCGTCGATCAACGCCTCGGGGCACAAGTACGGCCTGGTATACCCCGGGGTGGGCTGGATCTTGTGGCGCAGCCACGACGCGCTGCCGGAGGACCTGATCTTCCGGGTCAACTACCTGGGCGGCCAGATGCCGACGTTCGCGCTCACCTTCTCCCGGCCCGGCGCGCAGGTCGCCGCCCAGTACTACAACTTCATCCGGCTCGGCGCCGACGGCTACCGGCGTGTGCAGCAGACCTGCCAGGATATCGCGCTCCACCTGTCCGGCGAGATCGCCAAGATGGGCCCGTTCGAGCTGCTCACCGAGGGCAAGGACATTCCGGTGTTCGCGTTCAAGCTGCGCGACGACATCACCGGCTACTCGGTGTTCGACCTGTCCGACCGGCTGCGGATGCGCGGCTGGCAGGTTCCGGCGTACACCTTCCCGGACGACATGACGGACACCGCGGTGATGCGGATCGTGGTCAGGAACGGCTTCAGCACCGACCTAGCCGACCTGCTGCTGGACGACCTGCGCAAGCAGCTGGAGGTCTTGGAGCATCACCCGCAGACCCAGCCCCCGCCGCAGATCCAGAACATGCGCCAGTCCTTCAGGCACTGAACGCTAGGACGACGCCGAAGCCGGGGCCGGCGCGCTCGGAGCCG
>JASHVM010000288.1:0-5734 GCA_030044595.1 Streptosporangiaceae bacterium | reverse complement strand
TTTCCGATATACGCACGTTAATCAGCCAGGCAGCGAAACTGGAGTCGTGAGGACGCGTTCCGCCGTGGCGGCTGACCACCCCTAGGGGGTTTCCGTGCGGCCGATAACGTGCATTCTCGTTCAGCTTGCCCGCAGGGCAGCGTAGAGTGTTAAGGAACGAGGAACTAGCTCACCTGCCCAGGTCACCGCGTACCTGGCTAGCCGGGGCGACCGCCATAGGCATTAATCTGGGGGGCCTTTTCCATGCCTGCAGAATTTCAGGCTCGGGGATCTGCGGGCTAAAACTAATAGACATAATTTAGGCAAATCCCTCGCGCTTTCGTACCTCAGCTGCCACCATCAGGTTTCAGAGCGACCAGCTTTTTTAGGCGGGGATTGCTCTACCAAGAGGGCCATAGGGCGCACACGCCGTTACCGGGATGCTGGGACGGAGACGATGAACTCAACGAAGGGTTTCCGCAAGGCGAAGGGGGACTTTCCGCGCAGAGCCGCAGTCGCGGCAGTGCTCGTCGTGGTCACGATGAGCACTGCCGCCCTGTGGGCCATCGCTGCGAGCGGCTCCGGTACACCTTCCGCCTCATCCTCGCATCCGGCCAGGGCCGGGGCATCGGTCTCGCTGGCCGGCCTGGCCCTTACCGTCGCCGGAATGCTGGTCGCCTTGATGGTCGTGGTGCTGACGGTCGACTACGGCCGCCGCCGGATCGCTCGCCGACGGGGCAGCGGCCGACGGGGCGGCGCGCACGCCGAGGCATCCGCGCCCAGGACCGACGGTGCCACCAGGTCCGTCACTGGCCCTTCCGCGCTGAACAGGCCTGGCGCACGACGTGAACCATCGTCCGCGCCCTCGCGGTCCGGATGGGATGCGAGCCTTACGCCCGGCGTTGGCCTGGCCGGCACGGGTGCGGCGTGACTTCGCTCTCCCGTGCGAACCGCACCCCGGGCGCGGACCTTGCTCAGCAGCCGGGCCGGCGGCCCCGCGAGGGGCGGAGCTGGCCCTGCCGAGCAGCGGCCCTGCACGAGGACCAGGTCCTGGCCAGCCCAACGCGCCTGGGGCGCACGACGACCTGCGTACGCCGTAGGAGCCGATCCCGATGGCCAAACCGCATTGGACACCAAAACCTGAGAAAACCCTCGAAGGGAGTTCCGATATGACCTACGTCATCGCGCTGCCCTGCGTCGACCTGCTGGACAAGACCTGCATCGAGCAGTGCCCCGTCGACTGCATCTACGAGGGCGAGCGCATGCTCTACATCCACCCGGACGAATGCGTGGACTGCGGCGCATGCGAGCCGGTGTGCCCGGTCGAGGCGATCTCCTCCGAGACTGACGTGCCCGCCCCGTGGAAGGGCTTCTACCGGGTCAACGTCGAGTTCTTTGACGATCTCGGCTCACCGGGCGGCGCGTCCGGAATCGGCAAGATCGGCAGGGATCACCCGGCCGTGGCCGCGCTGCCCCCCCAGAGGTAAGCGTCCGGCACGGTGACGATACCCGACGGTTAACGGCAACGAGCGGGAAGGAAGGAGAGTCGAGGTGGCCCACAACACTGCTGCTAGACGGACGGGCAAAAGCCCGGCCGCGGACGACTACCAATCGGTCCCGTACGGCCAGGACATCTACGCGCCAGGCCAATACCCTGACGCTGCCATCGATACCCGGAAGGCGGAAAAGGAGCCGGCGGGTGGCTGGCAGCCGAAGCAGCGGGCAGCGAAGAGTCGTGTGGACCAGTGGATGGAGGTGGAGTTCAAGTTCGGCGGCTCCCGGATCAAGCGGAAGGCGGTCGCGCTTGTCCTGCTCGGCGCCCCTGCGCTGGTCCCCCTGTTCTTCATGTCGCCTGCGCTCATCACGCTGAACAGCAACACCTTCTCCGTGTCGGTCGACGACACGCTGGGGACCGGGGCCGAGATCTGCCTGTTCATGTGCCTGCTGGTCACTCCCCTGGTCACGCTGACCGGGCAGCACTGGTTCATCCCGCTGCGGCGCTGGTACGGGATCATGATGGCGTGCTGCGCCATCGGCGACGCCGCCGCTGCCGGGATCACCGATAACTTCGCCGGAGGCGTGTTCGGACGGCTGGCCGGACATTCTTTCGTGCTCATGGGATTCCTGATGGTGATGCTAGTCATCCCGCTCCTGCTCACAGGTAACCCGTGGGCCCAGCGCAAGCTCGGCCGGTACTGGAAGCGGCTGCACCGGCTCATCTATGTCATCTGGGGGCTGCTCGCCGCCCACCTGATCCTGCTGGAGGGATTCGGGTTCGAGAGCGGGTCAAATGGCTCCGGCTTCGCCGGTGACGGTGATCCCGTCTTCCATCAGCGCCTTTACCAGTACTCAGCGTGCAGCCTCTTCCTCCTCGTCCTCAGGCTGCCGCCGGTCAAGCGCTGGATCGTCGCTCGCCAGAAGGAAGGCCGGAACTGGCTGGTATGGGTAACCGTCCTGCCGCTCCTCGCGCTTTTCGTGCTCGGCTTTACCTTCATCCTCAACGAGGAGATCTTCAAGGGAATCAACTCCTTCACCGAACACCCCAGCGCCGAATAAGACAGCGACCGTCATCACCTGGACGGGCGGCGGCGCGAAACTGCCGCCCGCCAGCGGGACGGGTGAGGAGAGGGATTTGATGAGTGAGACATACGCCGCCAAGATTCACGCCACAGGCAGCCGGGATCAGACAAGAACTGGCGGGGTCATACTCATGGTTGCTAGCTCCGTGGCTGCCGTCTTGGTGATCGTGGGCCTGGTCTACGCAGCGGGTGCCAGCGGGCGCCATAAGGCCGCGCTTGCCGCCGTCGGCTGCGAGCCAAGCCTGTTCATATCGGGTTTGCCTTGCACCACCCGGCAGATGCTGATCAGCCAGTACGAGGGGATCGTGACCCCAGCCAGCAAGCAAGTGAACGCTGACATGGCCGCCTACCACGCCAACGAAAGCCACAATCTCGTTGCGGCCGAAGCGGCCCTTATGGCGGAGGTGGCGACGGAGCAGACGCTCGACAACAGCCTGGCCGCGGTCACGTTCACGCCCCAGAACAGAGCCAAAGCCGACGCGCTGATTACGAATGCTGCCTCAAACGGGAACAACCCCGTGCCGTTGGCCGCGGTCACGTTCACGCCCCAGATCACAGTCATAGCCGATGCGCTGATCCAGGCTAATCAGGCCCGCGCCAAGCTGCTCGCCGAGCAGGCACGGTCGTCCTCGCTCACCCGGTTGAGGTCGTTCAACCACCGGGTCCAGATCGCCAGCGCTGCCGTCCAGACCGAAATGAAGCTCCTCCTCGTGGCCGTTGATTCGCCACCTCAGGCAGGCTGAGCCGACCAATGCTGCGCGAGCCCGCCATGGCCTCCGATGGGCCTGGGCGCGATAGCCGGGCAGCCGGCCATCTGGGTGGACCCTGCCCCGCGGCTTACGGCGGTTCTGCCCGGGTTTCAAGGGCCGTGAGCGGGCAGGCCGGTCTCCTGGGTGACGGGCAGCACGTCTGTGTTGCCGCGTCGACAAGCGGGGCCTTTGCGCCAAACGCAGGCGAAGCCCGCAGGCTTAGCTCACTGGAGGGTCCCGAGCTGCCAGTCGGCGGCGGGAACCCGTCAGCGGATCCGGCCGGAACCGAGGTGACTCGGGCAAAAGCCCGAACGCATCCGCCACCGCCAGCGCCCCGGCCCGGTTAGAGACTCCGAGCTTGCGGAAGAGGTGCGTCTGGATGTTCTCGACGGTTTTCGGTGCGATCCCGAGCATGCGGGCAGTCTGTCGGATCGAATATCCCTGGGCGATGGACGCCAGGATGTCTTCTTCCCGCGCGGCCAGCTCGGGCAGATCCCTGCTGCCGGGTACCCGCTGATCGTAACGGGCGTGTCCAGCTCTGATGAGCGGCCGCATCGGAAGCGAGCCGACCACGATATAGCCCTTGCTTACGAGGCGCAGCACCGGCTCGAAATGATCATCTATCTTGTCGGCGGGTAGCAGCGAGTCGGCCCCACAGGCCAAGGCGTCGGCTAGTTCCGCCGCGGCGAGCGGCCTGGTGTGCACCACGACCGCTGGAACGCCGAGTTCATTGACCACGGTCCAGTCGGCCGGCCCGGGATCGACGAGCACGGCCACGATCGGGCCGCAGTGCCAGGTGGCCCAGTGGGAGTCCGCCACGGGTCCGGGTCTGGCGGTCAGCACGAATGCCAGGCTGCTCGCGAGCAAAGCCGACACGACCCGGTCGAGGGTTGAGCACGCCTGGCCGCAGACCACGGTCAGCACCGGGAATTCGTCGCTAACTACGGGCTGCCTAGCAACCGGGCCGGGACGCCGGTCCAGCAGGCCCAGCGATGCTCCCCGGGAAGCTGCCTGCGCGCTGCTGTTCACGCCGAGCTTCGCGTAGAGACGCCGTTTGAGATTCTCTACGGTGGGCGGGCTGACTCCCAGCAGCTCCGCCATCTCGGCGACACTGTGTCCCGAGCCCGTCAGCACCACGAGCTCGAGTTCCCGGTCGGTCAGACTTCCCTGGCTGGCATGCGCGTGCAGTGCGGGTCTGCGCTGCAGCAGGCCTAGCACGGCGGCAAGGCCGTGCGACTCGGGGACAAGCGAGGTGACACCGGCCCGGCAGGCGATTGCCAGATCTCGTTCGGACGCCTCCCGGTAGGTGACGATCACGTTCAGTTCGGGGAAATGCTGCAGCAGACTGCCTGTCCGCATGACGAGCTCGCCCAGCCGCGATTCGGCGTCGAGGATCACCACATCCGGCCGGGCCAGCTCGCACAGCCCCGGCAGGCCATCTGGTTCCGCGACCTTGCCCACCACGGTAACCTCCGGCAATGCGGACAGGCATGCCGCGAGGGAGTCACGCAGTAGCCGGCGTGCGGACTGCACGGCGACCCGGACGGTGACGCGGGCGGACGGCGCGGCCATCACTCAGCCTCAGCTATAAACCGTTGGGCACAGTGACCGCGGTGTGCGCACTTGGCTGTACCCTGACGTGGCTGGCCGCCGGCTTGGGCGCATCCGGCTGGCCTGGGCCCTGATCCTCTTGAAGGCCGTTAGGCCCTGTCTCACCCGTGCCTACCGACCGGAAGACGAAGAACGGCAATCCGTGCAGTGCGACCTCTGTGACTCCGCAGACGAGGGCGAAGAGGACCAGGGCCGCTGCGGCCACGGCGGCCGCGCGGGCGGCCACGAGCTGGCGAGGCGTACCGTTCGGCTTGGCCGCGGGCCTGGTCCCGGGCTCGGCCGCAGGCCTGGTGCCCGGCTTGGCGCCAGGCCGTGACTTCGGCCTCGTCTCAGGTTTGGTCCCGGGTCTGGCGACCGGCAGGGCCACAGGCCGTGCCTCCGGCTCGGTAACAGGCTCGGGCGCCGGGCCCGTGACCGGCTGCCCGGCCGGTCTGGTGAGCGGATTGGCCGCCGGCGGGGCGAAACTGACGAGATTCTGAGTGACCTGCGCGGCCACCCCGCCCAGCTCCGCGGACAGCTTGGTGACGGTCGCGCGTATCTCGGCCGCCTCCTGCTCAGCTGTCGTGAGCGTGGCCGTGGCCTGCTCGGAGGCCCTGCGTACCAGTTCGGCGGCCTCCTGCCTGGCATCTGCCAGCGACACGGCCACCTGGTCGCGCGCTTCATGCCTGATGTCGGCGGCCTGCTGATTGGCCTCGGAGATGATCCAGGTGGCCAGCTCCACCGAGCCCGCGTCCCAGACCTGAACGCGCTCGGGCTGGTCCCAGTCCGCCTCCGGCCGGACCCGGTCGATCATCCCGGCCGGGAGCGACCCGTCGG
>JASHVM010000287.1:0-7032 GCA_030044595.1 Streptosporangiaceae bacterium | reverse complement strand
GCCGCCGCCAGGCAGCCGTCCGCGATCCGCTCCCGCAGCCCGGCCCGGTCCGCCGGCGGGGCGTACCGGTCGGCGCACCTGACCGCCCACTGCAGCAGCACCTCGGCCGCCGCGACCGGCCAGGTCCCAGCCCTCCCGAGGCCGCGCACCACCAGGCCGGCGAAGTCAGCCGCCGCCAGCTCACCGACCAGGACCATGCGCCAGGCCGCGTTCCAGCACACCGCCTCGGTCAGCTGGTCGCCGACGTCCATCGCCGCCGCGGCCAGGGCGCGCAGCGTCCGCTCGTCGAGCCCGGTCGTCGCGTACGTCAGGTCGCCGTCGTTGAGCACGAGCGCGTCCGGAACCGCCTCGCCCGTGCCCGGAGCCACCAGCGTGCGCGGCCCGCTCACCTCCGCGCTGACCATCCGCCGCCGCCGCAGCCGGTCACCGGCCAGGTCATAAAGCCCGATCCCGACCCGGTGCGTCCGCGCCTCGTCCTGCACCACGGCCAGCGACTCGATGGTCCCGTCCGGCCGCGCCGCCAGCGAAGCCCGCAGCGCCGGAGCGCCCGCGGTGCGCAGCCACTGATCCGCCCAGCCGGCCAGGTCGCGGCCGGACGCCCGTGACCAGCAGCCGGCCAGGTCATCCAGGTCGGCAGCGCCGCCGCCGAACCGCCTCAGGTAGTCGGTCACGCCGACCCCCAGCGCGTCGTCGCCGATCAGCGCGGCCAGCTGCCGGACCACGCTGGCCCCCTTGGAA
The DNA here is from genome assembly GCA_030044595.1 of Streptosporangiaceae bacterium. Lineage (GTDB taxonomy): Bacteria > Actinomycetota > Actinomycetes > Streptosporangiales > Streptosporangiaceae > Palsa-504. The sequence continues at coordinate 6,294 of JASHVM010000287.1, read as the reverse complement.
TAGGTCAGGGCGGCCGGCCGCAGCAGCGCGTCGGCCGCGCTGGCCACCGGCGAGGACACCGCCTGCCTGCTCGGCAGCTCGTCGGCCAGGTAGGCGCGCGGCTTCTCCCGGTAGCAGAACGCGGTCCACGGATCGGCGGTCGCGCCCACCTCGGCCAGGGCGGCGTAGCTCACGTAGGTGGCCATCGCCTCGTCCAGCCACAGGTCGTCCCACCAGCCCATGCTCACGTGGCAGCCGAACCACAGGTGGGACACCTCGTGCGCGCACACCATCGCCACCACGTCGTCTCCGGCGTCCGGCAGCCGGGCCAGCAGGCTCTCGTCGACCAGCATCAGGCCCGGTATCGACATCGCGAGCGCGGGCAGCTCCGGGACGAAAACGATGTCGTACTTCGGGTACGGGCACGGCACCCCGAAGACCCGCTCGTAGTACCCCAGGGCCTGCTGCGCGATCTGGCCGAACCGGGCGAGCTCGGCGACGCCCTCGGCGCCGGCCAGCGACCGCCTGCGCCGGATGCACATCGCCACCGACCCTCCGGTCCCGCCCGACCCGCTCCAGTCCCGTACGTAAGGCCCGGCGCAGACGGTCAGGTCGTACGGCCTGGTCCCGGTCACCGTCCCGAACCGCCAGGCTCCCGCCTGCCCCGGAGCGGGTCGCTGCTCGACCGGGCCGTTCGCCACGCACTCCCAGCCGGCCGGGACCGCCACGGAAATCGTCGTCGCCGAGACGAGATCCGGCTGGTCGAAGCAGCAGAAGATGCTCTGGGCGTGGGTCGGGTAGCACGAGCTCAGCACGTAGGTCGCGCCGTCGGCCGGGTCGGTGAACCGGGTCAGCCCCCGCCCGTCGCGCGAGTACGCGACCTCGGCCTCGACCGCCAGCACGTTCTCCGCCTCCAGCCCGGGCAGGCTGAGCCGCCCCGCCCGGGCCGGCTCCAGGCTGCGGCCGTCCAGGACCGCGCTCCGCACCGCCCCGACGGTCAGGTCGGCGAACGCGGCCGCGCCCGGCTCCCGGCAGCGGAACCTGATCTCGCTCCGCGACCGCACCGGATCCGCCGCCAGGTCGAGGAACACGTCATACGACTCGACGTCGATCAGCGCGGCCCGGGCGGCGGCTTCGGCTTGGGTCAGTGCGGGCACCCGACCACCCTCTCACGTAAGATCTTTTTTCCCGAACGGCCGTGGCGTCAGCCGTTTCCGCCACCGGCACGCGCCCCAGATCCCCGAACGGGCCGTGGTGGCAGCCCCGCACCACGGCCGACGCGGATTTCGCCGAACGCGTCCGCGGGCTCCGTGTTCCCCTGCAAGGTATGACAGAGCACCTTTGGTAGAAAACAGGAGGGGGGAGGCCCATGCGCACTGGAGCGGTTGGTACGGGGGCTCCGAGCCGGCTCCGGTCATTTGACCCTGTCCGCATCGCCGACCTGGAATACCGGATGTGGGTGGGTTACTACCTGCGCCGCTGGCCTCAGGTGTTTGCCGCTCTGCTCGGGCTGATCCGGATGGGCTTCGGCATGGACTGGGTGCGGACCCTGCGCGGCGCCTGGCTGATGCTGCGCGCCAGCCAGGCCTGGGCGCCCCTCCCCGACAACGACCCGGACGGGGCGCGGGCGTGCATGCGCCGGTTCTACGCGCTGGTCAGGTTGCGCTACGGCGAGCCCGCGGACCCGGCGCGGGCCGCCTGGCTCGAGATCGACTGGTGGCGCGCGCACCGGGAGCGGCAGTACTCGGCGGATCCCGCGGCCCCGGGCGATGAGCTCATCGGTTCGCTGACCCGCCTGTACTGCTACCTCTACAGCGAGCCCGAGGACGCGGTCCGGCCGGTCGCGGTGTACCGGGCCGAGGCCATGGACTTGTCCGATCAGTGGCTCAGGGAGGGCCGCCAGCCGGACAGCCCGCTGCTCCCGCTGGAGCACGCGGCGCTGGTCCGGGCCTACGCCGCGCTGCTCGCCGCGGTCCACCACTAAGGGCCGGCGCGTCGAGGGCCGCACCGGCGCGGGCCTTGGGTATCTGCGCGGCGGGGCATGTCCTACAGTCGCGCTATGACCGACGCGGACCAGCCGGGCGACATAGCGGCGCAGCGGGCGGCGGATGCGGACCGGGACGCGGTCGCCGAGCGGCTGCGGGTCGCCGCGAGGGAGGGCCGGATCGAGCTCTGGGAGCTGGAGGAAAGGCTGGACCAGGCCTACCGCGCGAAGACGTACGGCGAACTTGCCACCCTGCTGGCCGACCTGCCCGCGCAGCCCGGGTTTACGTCGTTCCCCGGCATCGGCACCGAGCCGGAAACGCTGGTCCTCCAGACCAAGACGCTCAACATCAGGAAGGCCGGCCGCTGGATCGTCCCCCGCCTGATCACCGCCGAATCCACCACCGGCTGGATCACGATCGACTTCACCGAGGCCTCCTGCGCCTATCCCGAGGTCACCGTGGAGGTCATCACCAGGACGGGCTGGATCCAGCTGATCCTGCCCGAAGGCTGGGCAGCGCGTGTCAGCCCGATGAGCGCCTACACCGGCCACGTCAGCAACAAGGCCGCCGAGACGGCGGACCCGGGCGCCCCGACCGTCACCGTGACCGGAGACCCGCTCTTCGGCTACATCAAGATCAGGCAACGACGCCGCAGGCGGTAACCGGGTTACGCCGGCAGCGAGATAGCTGGCGGCCACCGCCGCCAGCGGGCAGGGTGGTCGTGGTGGTTGCTTCCGTCGCGGTGCTATCCGACGTTCACGGCGTGCTGCCCGCGCTTGACGCGGTTCTCGCCGAGCCCGCCGTCCGGGCCGCCGAACGCATCGTGCTCACCGGGGATATCGCGGCCGGCCCCCAGCCGGTGCCGGTGCTCGACCGGCTGCTCGGGCTCGGCGACCGGGTCGTCTGGGTGCGCGGCAACGCAGACCGCGAACTGGTCGAACTGGCCCGCGGCCAGGCCGACGACGTGGGCGACGCGATCTCGCCGTGGGCGGCGCGCCAGCTCACCGCCGATCACGTCGACTGGCTGGCCGCGCTGCCCTACCCGGTGACGCTCCCCGTCGAGGGCTTCGGCGAGGTGGTCTTCTGCCACGCCACGCCGCGCGACGATGAGGAGGTCGTGGTGGTGGACTCGCGGCTGGACCGGTGGGCGGAGGTCCTGGCGGGGCTGCCCGACGAGGTCATGACCGTGGTCTGCGGGCACACGCACATGCCGTTCACCAGGCTGGCGAACCGGCGGCAGATCATCAACCCGGGCAGCGTCGGCATGCCGTACGGACGCCAGGGCGCGCACTGGGCCCTGCTGGCGGACGGCGCGGTCACGATGCGGCGCACCGGCTACGACGCCGCGGCGGCGTGCGCACTGGTCAGGGAACAGTCGTCCTACCCCGGCGTCGCCGAATGGGCCGACTACTTCCTGCACGCGCGCGCCAGCGACGCAGACGCGCTCGCGGTCTTTGCCCCGCGCGACGGGCGGCCCGGGTGACGCGCCACCAGGTCGCTGCTCGCTGAGCTCGACGACCGCGGGCGGAAGAACGGATCGCCTGGCGCTGTTCGGACAAGTCGTGGACGCGAGCGATGAGGGCCGCGCGGGCCTGGCGATGGATCCCGGTGCCGTGCCGCTCTCAGTCCTCGACCTGGCCCCCGTGCCCGATGGCGGGAACGCCGGAGACGCGCTGCGGGCCACGATCGACCTGGCCCGGCACACCGAGCGCCTCGGCTTCCGGCGGTTCTGGGTCGCCGAGCATCACAACATGCCCGGCATCGCGAGCTCGGCGCCCGCCGTGCTGATCGGCCACATCGCCGACGCGACCGCCGCCATCCGGGTGGGTTCCGGCGGCGTGATGCTGCCGAACCATGTCTCGCTGGTGGTCGCCGAGCAGTTCGGCATGCTCGAGGCGCTCCATCCCGGCCGCATCGACCTGGGCATCGGCCGCGCACCAGGCACGGACCAGGTCACGGCCGCGGCGCTGCGCCGCTCGCCCGAGGCGCTGTCGGCGGACGATTTCCCCGATCAGCTGATGGACCTGCTCGGCTTCTTCACCGGCCGCTGGCCCGAAGGCCACCCGTTCGCGCAGATCACCGCGGTGCCGGGCCGGGGGCATCAGCCCGCCGTGTGGCTGCTCGGTTCCAGCGGATACAGCGCTCAGGTGGCCGGCCTGCTCGGCCTGCCGTTTGCCTTCGCGCACCACTTCAGTCCCGCTAATACGCTCCCGGCGCTGGCCCTGTACCGCTCGCACTTCCGCCCGTCCGCGGCGCTCGGCCAGCCGTACGCCATGGTCGCCGCCGCGGTGGTCTGCGCGGAGTCCGACGACCGGGCCCGCTGGCTGGCCGGGCCCGGGGCGCTGTCGTTCCTACGGCTGCGAGCTGGCCATCCCGGGCCGCTCCCATCACCGGAGGAGGCGGCCGCCTACCCGTACACCGACCTGGAGCGCGCGTTCGTGGAGGACCGGCAGGCCACCCAGATCATCGGCTCGCCCGAGACCGTCCGCCACGGCCTGGCCGAGCTGCTCAAAGCGACCGCCGCCGACGAGCTGATGCTCACCACGATGGTCTTCGACCCCGCCGACCGCCTCCGTTCCTTCGAGCTGGTGGCCGCCCTCGCCCATGCGTCCCGGGACGCAAAGCCTGTGACGCCCCGAGCGCCCTGAAATATCCCGCCAGTACTCCGCTCGCCGTAACGGTCCCGTATCGCTGGCCTCGTAGGCTGGCCCTGCACGTGGTGAGAACGCACGTGACTGGAGAGCGTCATGGCGCAGCAGCCGCCGAACGGCCGACCGAACCGGCCGCGCGACTGGGCGGTCAGTGCGAGCCGCATGTCAGCGTGGCCCTGGCGGAGTCCAGCCATGACGGCGCTAGCAGAGCGGCACCGCGCCGGGCTGGCCGGGGCGCTGCTCGGCATCGCCGTCGTGCTGCTGGCCTCGGGCCTGGTGATCGGCTTGACGGGCGGCGAGGGCTGGAACCAAAAACTTGGCACCGCACCGGTCTTGCTCGCGTTCGCCTTGGTCGGCGCGCTGGTTGCCGCGCGGACGGGAAACCGGCTCGGATGGCTGTTCCTGGCTGTGGGCCTGGTGGGCGCGGTAGGCCTGACGACGATCGCCTACGCAGGGCGGGCCCCGGCTGCCGAACTTCCCGAGGCGGCGTGGGTGGGCTGGACCTCGCCGTTGTTGCTGGCGATATTGCAAACGATGATCTTCCTGACTCCGCTGCTGTTCCCGGACGGCCGGCCTCCCTCACGGCGGTGGCGGCTGGTCGTGTGGGTGGCGGTGATCGCCGGGCTCGGCCAGTTCGTAACCGCTGCGCTGTCTAACGTCGACTTCTCCACCAATTTTCCCGGGCTGCGGGATCCGGTGACGATCGTCGCGCCGCTCAGCACCGCCTACAACTGGGCTCAGGAAGCCACGCTACTGGTGTTGCCGCTCAGCGTGATCGCCATGATCGCCCGTTTCCGGCGATCGAGCCACGACGAGCGTCTCCAGCTCAAGTGGTTCATGTACGCCTCGGCGGTCGTAGGGGTGGTCATCCTGGTCGCCGCCCAGTTGAGCAACAACCCGCTGCTCGCCTTCGACATCGTTTTCCCGCTGCTCCCGGCCGCGGTGGGAGTCGCGATCCTGAAGTACCGGCTGTACGACATCGACCGGTTGATCAGCCGCACCCTGGCCTACGCGATCGTGACCGGGCTGCTGGTCGGGGTATACGCGGGACTGGTCCTGCTGGCCACGCAGGTGTTCGGGTTCCGCACGCCGGTCGCGGTGGCCGCCGCCACGCTGGCCGCGGCGGCGCTGTTCAACCCCGTTCGAACGCGCGTGCAGCGGGCGGTCGACCGGCGGTTCAACCGGGTCCGCTACGACGCTGACCAGACCGTGGCCGCGTTCGCCGCCCGGCTCAAGGACGCCGTAGACGTGAACGCCGTGCAGGCCGACCTGGCCAGCGTGGTGCAGCGGGCGCTGGAGCCCGCCCACGTCTCACTGTGGATCAGTGAACGCGAGTGGGGCCGGGCCGCCCCATCCGCCGCCAGCGTTCGGACCGGCGGTCGGCCAGGATCTGCCTGACCACGTTCCGGCCGGGGATGCCGGTGACGCCGCCGCCGCCGTGCGTGGCCGACCCGGCCTGGTACAGCCCGCGGACCGGCGTGCGCAGGTCGGCGTAGCCGGCCGCGGGCCGGGCGTGGAACATCTGCCCGAGCGTGAGCTCCCCGTGGAAGATGTTCCCGCCGACCAGCCCGTACTCTTCCTGCATCTGGCGCGGCCCGATCACCTGTCGGTGCAGGACCGAGGCGGTGAATCCGGGCGCGACGGCCTCCACGCGGGCCAGCACGCGGTCGGCGTACGCC
>JASHVM010000286.1:0-4187 GCA_030044595.1 Streptosporangiaceae bacterium | reverse complement strand
AGGTCGCCGTTGCGCAGCTGCAGCTGGAAGATCTTCCTGCCGGTCGGGTTGATCCGCTCGCCGATGATGGCGAACGGCTGGTCGTCGCCGATGCGGACCGTCTTGGTCGCCGAGGACAAGATGGTGTGCACTGGTCTTGTTTCCCTTGCTCGTCAGGCGCCGGCTACCGCGGAGGGCACGGCGCGTCGGCGGTGCAGCAGCTCCTTGGCCCGGACCACGGCCGCGGACGCGTCCGCGGCGTACCCGTCCGCCCCCACGACGTCGGCGTACTCCTGCGTGACCGGCGCGCCGCCGACCATGACGATGACCTGGTCGCGCAGGCCGGACTTCTGCAGCGCGTTGATGTTGGCCTTGAACATCGGCATCGTCGTGGTCAAGAACGCGGAGAACCCGACGATGTCGGGCTTGTGCTCGCGCACCGCGTCGACGAACCTCTCCGGCGCGACCTGCACGCCCAGGTCGATGACCTGGAAACCGGCGCCCTCGAACATGATGTTGACCAGGTTCTTGCCGATGTCGTGCACGTCGCCCTTGACCGTTCCCATCACCACCGTCCCGATCGTCTGGGCACCGGTCTCGGCGAGCAGCGGGCGCAGGATCTCCAGCGCCCCGGCCATCGCCTTGCCGGCGATGAGCATCTCGGGCACGAAGAAGTCGCCGCGCTCGAACCTGGCGCCCACTTCTTCCAGCGACGGGATGAGCGCCTCGTAGAGCAGTTCCTCCGGGCCGAAGCCCAGGCCCAGGCCCTGATTGGTGAGGTCCAGGACCGCGGGCGCGTTGCCGACCAGGGTCTGGTCGTAGAGCTGCCCGAGCAACTCCTCGCGCGTCATGCCGCACCCGCCTTCCGGTTCTGCCGGGCCGCTCGCTGCCGGTAGCCGAGCACCGCGGACAGGCCCGCGGCTTCCTGGGTGCAGTGCCCGGCGGCGGCGGTCAGGCGGTCCCTGGTCATCCTGGTCGTCGGGGCCGACACCGAGAGCGCGGCCACCACCGCGCCGTCGAAGCCGTGGACGGGCGCTGCCACCGCGATCAGGCCCGGCTCGAGTTCCTCGTCGGTGATCGCGTACCCGCGGGCGCGCACGCCGGCCAGTTCGGCGCGCAGCGCCGCCTCGCTGGTGATCGTCTTGTCCGTGCGCCGTTCCAGCCTGTCTTGCGACGGCTGGGCCGTCCCGTACGCGAGCAGGATCTTGCCCAGCGCGGAGCAGTGCAGCGGGACGGACATCCCCACCCAGTTGGTGCCGCCGATCAGGTAGGTGCTGTCGACCTGGGCGATCTGCTCCACCATCCCGCTGCTGGCCACGCCGAGGTTGATCGTCTCGCCGGTAGCCTTGCCGAGCCGCTCGAGGAACGGCTGGGCCACCGCGACCAGGCCGGCCTCGGCGCCGCCGCGCCAGGCGAAGCTGACGAACATCTCGCCGGGCAGGAACCGGCCGTGGTCGTCGCGCCGGACCAGCCCGTTGCGCTCCAGCGCCAGCAGCAGCCGGGACGTGGTGGACTTGGCCAGCCCGGTGGCCGCGCTGAGCTCGGTGAACGTCATCGGGTCCGCCGAGTGCACGACCTCCGTGAGCAGGCGGGCCGCCCGGTCGACGGCCTGGGTCCCGTTCTGGTTGCTCATCCGGATTCCGTTCGTCGCGAGGTTCCACTTTATGGGACCTAGTTCTACTATGTGATCGTAAGCGGCCGGTCTAATATCGGTCAAGCGCACGTTTGTCTCCCGCTGGACGCACCCGAGGGCACGGTGAGAATCGATGTTCGTCAACACGATGCCGAGGTACGAGATCCTCTCCGCGGACGCGATCGCGGTGCTGGACCGCGGCTGGCGCCGGATCGTCTCCGAGATCGGCGTCCAGTTCGCCAAGCCCGAGGCGGTCGAGCTGTTCGCCAAGGCCGGCCAGCGCGTGGACGGCGAGGTGGTGTACCTCGACCCGGAGTTCGTGCTGGAGCAGGTGGCCCGGGCGCCGCGCGAGTTCGACGTGCAAGCCCGCAACCCGGCTCACAACGTGCACATCGGCGGCGACCACATGGTGTTCAGCGCGGTCTACGGCTGCCCGTTCGTGCGCGAGGGCGACGTGCGCCGGGATGCCACGCTGAACGACTTCCGCCAGCTGGCCAGCCTGTCCCAGGCCTACGACGAGCTGGACTCGGCGGGCGGAGTGATCTGCGAGCCGAACGACGCGCCGCTCGACTCGCGGCACCTGGACATGATCTACGCGCTGCAGACGCTGACCGACAAGATCTACATGGGCAACGTGGTCTCCGGGCCGAACGCCGCCGACACGATCCGGATGACGGAGATCTTGTTCGGCGGGCGCGAGACGATCGAGCGCGTGCCGGCGACGATCTCGCTGATCAACTGCAACTCGCCGCTGCGCTGGGACGACCGGATGCTGGACGCGCAGTTCGAGTACTGCGCCGCCGGTCAGCCGGTGGTGCTGACTCCGTTCCTGCTGATGGGGGCGATGTCCCCGGTGACGATCCCGGCCGCGCTAGTCCAGCAGCTGGCCGAGGCGCTGTCCGGCATCGCCCTGGCCCAGCTGATCCGGCCGGGCTGCCCGGTGATCTTCGGGTCATTCCTGTCCAACATCGACATGCAGTCCGGCTCGCCGTCGTTCGGCACGCCCGAATCGGCCATCGGCCTGCTGTGCACCGGCCAGCTGGCACGGCACTACGGGCTGCCGTTCCGCACCGGTGGCGGGCTGAACTCCAGCCAGGTTCCAGACGCGCAGGCCGCCTACGAGGCGCTGATGACGCTGCTGCCCACCTTCCTGGCCGGCACCAACTTCGTCATGCACTCAGCCGGCTGGCTGGAGGGCGGCCTGGTCAGCTGCTACGAGAAGTTCATCATCGACGTCGAGCTGCTGCGCGAATTGCGGGTGGAGTTCACCCCGCTGGAGATCGACGCCGAATCGCTGGCGTTCGGCGCGCACCAGGAGGTGGGGCACGGCGGGCACTTCCTCGGCGCCGCGCACACGATGGAGCGGTTCCGCGAATGCTTCTACCGCCCGATGCTGTCCTCCACCGCCAACTTCGAGCGCTGGATCAAGCTCGGCGGCAAGGACACCGCCGCCCGGGCCGGCGAGATCTGGCGGGCGAAGCTGGAGCAGTTCTCGCCGCCGCCGCTCGACGATGCCATCCGGGCCGAACTCGACGACTTCGTCCAGCGCCGCCGGCGCGAGCTAGGTGACTAGCCGGTGGATGCCGCGTGGGGGCAGGAGTACGTGCTCACGCTCTCGTGCCCGGAAAAGCCGGGGATCGTGTACGCGGTGTCCGGCTTCCTGGTCCGGCAGTCGGCCGACATCCTGGCCAGCCAGCAGTACGGGGAGGCCCCGGACGGGCGGTTCTTCATGCGCGTGCACTTCGGCGTGCCGTCCGGAGCCCAGCTCAGCGACCTGAAGCGTGATTTCGCCCAGGTGGCCGAGGAATACCAGATGTCCTGGCAGCTGAACGACAATGCCGCGCGGGTGCGCACCCTGATCATGGTCTCCCGGCTCGGCCACTGCCTGAACGACCTGCTGTTCCGCTGGCGGACGGGCACGCTGCCGGTCAACATCGTGGCGGTGGTGTCCAACCACCCGGACTTCGGCGAACTGGCCTTCGCCTACAACATCCCGTTCCGCCGCATCCGGGTCACGCCGGACACCAAGGCGGCCGCCGAGGCTCGCCTGCGGGGGCTCGTCGACGAGTTCGGCGCCGACCTCATCGTGCTCGCCCGGTACATGCAGATCGTATCCGCCGAGCTATGTGAGCGGTTCGAGGGCCGGATGATCAACATCCACCACTCGTTCCTGCCGAGCTTCAAGGGCGCCAAGCCCTACCATCAGGCGCACGCGCGCGGCATCAAGCTGGTCGGCGCGACCGCGCACTACGTGACGCCCGACCTGGATGAGGGACCGATCATCGAGCAGGACGTGATCCGGGTCGACCACGCGTTCCGGCCCGACCGCCTCGCGCAGGCGGGCCGCGACGTCGAGGCCCAGGTTCTCGCGCGCGCGGTGACCTGGCACGCCGAGCACCGGGTGCTGCTCAACGGCGACCGGACCGTGGTCTTCCACTGAACGGACGCCAGGTCAGCGGTCTTGGTGCCCGGCCGGCCCGGGCTGGGCCGGGCGGCGGGCCTCGTGCTCGGCCGGGTCGGCCCAGCCCAGCCGGCGGGAGACGGCGGCGGCTGCGCGCCGGACGGATCCGGCGAC
>JASHVM010000285.1:0-13353 GCA_030044595.1 Streptosporangiaceae bacterium | reverse complement strand
AAGGCCCGCCAGAACCGACCGTGATCTTCACCCCGGACGCGAGCGAGGAAACGGTACTGGCAGCGTCGACTCCCACGGCACCCTCCTGCGCCTACCGTCCGACGCCTGGAGTCTACGCAGCAGAATCAGGCAGCATTCAGGACTGGACTCATACTCACATCGGAGAAGAGTGAGACCTTATGAACCCTGCGAGTCGGCAAAGCCCGTGAGGCTATGTTCTGGTAGCCGCGCCGGACCGTGCTGCCAGCTCAGTCGGCTCCCGGCCGTGGTCCTCATTCTTACTGCCCTGCAGCCGTGGCGCAGTCCCGAACCTCGACAGCATTCGGGTCCCCCAATGTGGTGCGCCCGCCGCGAGCGGACCGCAGGTCTGGATCACCAGCCCATCAAGCGGCGGCAACAAAGGCTGCACGCCCATCCGGCAACGCGGCGTAATGCGCCGTGCTCAGGCGCTTGCCTGAGGCGGAGTCATGGCGTTCCCGGGCCGGCGTTCCCGAACGGGCTCGGCGCGGTGAACTCGACCCGGAAGATCGCCTGGCCCTGAACCGGCCCGGAGACCGCCCTGGCCGGGCGGATCTGAGCATCGGCCCCGCCCAGGATGGCCCACAGGGCGCCTGCGTAGGCAGCTGTATCCCCGTGGGCGGCCGGGATGTTCTCGGCCAGATCGGCGAAGCGGAGCAGGACGCCGGGACTAGCGCCCGGACCCAGGTTCCCGAATCGCACGATGTCGATCGGCTCGTGCCGAGCCAGGGACGTGAGCGCGCGCAACAGCCGCGAGTCGACCTGGCCGGCCATCAGCTGGCTCCTGGCGGTGGCCGACACCGTGACCCGGGAATCATGCAGCAGTGAGGCACCCGATGTCTGACGGCTGGCCAACCCAGCGTTGAACGCGGCCTGATACGCCGCTGCGCCGTGCGGCGCGACCGCCCGGACGGTAATCGCGCCGGCCCCGGAGCCGAAGGACGCCAGGACGGCTGGCGCCCAGGCTGTGGCGAGGCTGCTGCCGAACAGCTCACGTACCGTGGCCGTCTCGACGACCAAGACCGACGGCGCCGGATCTGGCGTCGTCGGCTCGAGCACCACCAGCTTGCTGGCGGGGAAGCCGTCCGCCCGGAGCGCGGCGCACATCACGGCGTCGCAGGACACGGTGACATCCGGGCTGACCTGCTCGGCAACCCATGCGGCAGCCTGCGCGCGGACAGCCCCAGGCGAGAGGGAGAAACGGTATACCGCGACGGCGGCCAGCGACCCGATGACCGCGACGACCAGGCCAAGCGCGATCAGGCGAGCCCGGGTCCGGCGCCGTGGCTTGTCCGGCCTTGGCCGGACCGCGCGCTCGGGTCCAGCGGAGGCCCGAGCCTTGACAGCCGGCTCGGCCCAAACGGCGGGCGGGGGCTTGACAGCGGAGCCGAGCCACCTGGCGACGTGCGCCTCGGGGACTGGCCCGGCCATGAACTCCGGTACCGCGGTCGGCCCGGCCTGGACAGCGGCGTTGCGCTTCCCGCCGGTGCTATCGGCCGGGGAGCTCGGACTTGCCGGACCCGCTTCCTGGCTGACCGCCGGATCCGGCCGACGCGGGCGCTCGGACGGGTCGGGCGTCCGGTCCCGGGCCGCGCGCTCGTGAGCGCGCTCGGCCGTCACCGCCTCTTGCATGCGCTGCCGCAATTCTTCCGGCAGCATCAGCGCAAGGGGCGAAACAGGCTTAACCCGGGCCGCGCCCGGAACGCGCTGGGGCAGTTCCGCGCTGCGGTCTGTGCCTGCCATAGGGGTCACCCCCCGACCAGCGCGCGACCGGGCGAGATGGCCGCGCCTTGAACCGGCACCGTATCTGGCGCGAGAGGCTCGGCCCGCTGCTGAATCACTGACCCGCGGTCCATCGACGGCACCTGCCTGAGATCAGGGCCTGCCGGGGTGCCTCGCCAGAGATGTGGCGGGCGCCGTACCGCTGACCCAGTGTGCTGGAGATGCCACCGAACCCATCACTACCGTCCGAAATTTCGGCACCGTAACCAGACTGTAACCTCCCGGTCCCTCCTCAGGAGCCTGTTTCGGAAACTCGCGGCGACAAGTCCCTTGTCGCCGCGAGGCAGCCAGGACGATCCGGGAGGCGGACCATTTCCCGCACAGCCGGAACCGTGAGTTCGTCGCCGGGTTAAAAGCTCTTCTCTGCCATCGCGGCCGGTCAGCGCGAAGTAGGCGGTTCAGCTATCCGCGGACCCGGTAGATGAGTGTACGAGGACAATCGTCGGGGTCTCACCGGCCAACGTCATCAGCGCTTCCTCTTGGGACGGTTCCACCGACTCCGCTAGGTACGCGCCCGCTGGCGTGCGCAGGCGACCCCCGGGTGTTAGGAACTCTAACCGCCAGCGTTCTTCCGTGGTTCTGGGCAGGTCGTACAGCATCGTCCAGCCGTGTTCGCGCTCTGGGCCGACGTTCCAGGCTTGTCCGCCCAGGGCAGTCCGCGCGGTTGCGAGGTCACCTTCTTCGATGACCAAGGTCGGCAGGTCTGTCGGCCTGTCCGTGAGAGACCGTGAAGGTCTTTGGCTGACCACCTGATCGGGCACGAGCTTCTGATTGTGCAGCGATAACCGGTTCGCGATGATGACCATAACGGACCGCCGACGCTGCAACACCGGCGCTCATCCTCGGTCGTGGGCAAGCAGTCTGTGCTGAGCCACTGCCAGCCCGGCTGGTTTCACCTGCGCCACCTGTGCCGAATAGAGGTTCACGTGCGGATTGACCATCTCATCTACGCCGCCCCCGGCCTCGCAATGGCGGTAGCCGACATGGAGGAACGCTTCGGTGTGCGGGCGCAAGCCGGCGGCAGGCACACCGGTCTCGGCACGCACAACGCGCTCCTCGCGCTTGGCCCCTTGACATATCTGGAGATCATCGCTCCTGATCCCGAACAGCCGGGTCCGTCCATGCCAGTTCCCTTCGGCGTCGACCGTGTTACCCGCGGCGGGCTGGTCGGCTGGGCGCTGGCATGTCACGACATCGACGGGACGGTTGCTAAGGCTCGCAGCCACGGCTACGACCCGGGCAAGGTGATCGACGGGCAGCGCGTCGGGCCGACGGGGACGGTGCTGCGGTGGCGCGCGGCAGGCAGCATGCTGGCCGACACCCTGATCCCGTTCCTCATCTGCTGGGGCGACACTGAACATCCAGCAAGAACTGCACCACCTGGGCTCATCTTGGAGTCGGTCCAGATCGAACACCCCGATCCTGCATCTGTCACACCGATGCTCGCGGCCATCGGCGCCGACGTCGCGGTCAAGGCAGCGACCGCTCCTGCGCTCGTGGCGCACCTGCGCGGCCCGAATGGTAGCAAGGTGCTGCGATGATGTCCTTCCTCGGGAAATAAGGCCGGAGCGGTTTTACCGCTACGGCTCAAGTTGGTCCTTACTACATGACCTGCGGTTATGCTCGTTGTCTCGGTCGGCGGCTGCGTTGCGTCCCACAAATGTCCCACGGTGCGAGGATCGGCCTCAAGCCGCCGCGGCGGGAGTCGATTCCTTTATGACCAGCTTGGAAGGTTCTTACTAGGGTGGGTGAGCGGGCAGGCTAGATGCCGTTCGGGAAATGGTCGGGAAACAGGTAGGCGGCTAGGGCGAGCACGATAAACAGCGGTGCCGGATTACCGAAAATCCCGCCTGCGTTCCCGATGGCTACGATCGTGGCGTCCTTGGCGGGCAGGTAGATGGCGGTAGACCCATAGCCGAAGATGGCGCCGTCGTGGCCGAGGAACCCGTTGAAGCTGGCGATCCCCAGTCCGTAGCGGATAGTGAGTTGTGAAGTCTGCGCCAGCACTTTCGTCTCCAGTCGGCGGGCCTGGGTAGCAGGCGTCAGGAGCGTGCCGGCCGCCAGGGCCTTCACCCATACCTTGAGGTCGAGGAGGGTGGAGATCATGGCACCTGCCCCGCCGGGCACGGCAGGGTTGCTGTCGGTGTAGTCCTCGATTGAGGCGGCCTCCACGAGGTAGCCCCGGCTGTAGGGGGCAGGCATGGCCGCGGTGGCCGGGTAGCTGGTCTGGCCCAGGCCCAGCGGCCGGGTTATCCGTTCCGCGATCAGCTGTGTCAGTGGCATGCCGCTGACCTTCTCAGCGATAGCACCAAGTAGGTAGTAGCCGCTGTTGTCATAAGCGATGTCGGTGCCGGGCGGGAACAGGGGCTTGTTCTGCTGGATGATCGTCACGAGTTCCGGGAGCGAGAATGGCAGCTGCGGGTTTGCCACGTAGGCCGCGACGAAATCGGCATCGTCGACGTAGTCGTAGATGCCTGATGTCATGGCGAGCAGCTGGTCAATGGTTATCTGATCGCCGTAGGGAATGCCGGATACGTACCTGTCGAGGGGATCGTTGAGGCTGATGCGGTTTTCGTCCACGAGCTGGAGAATCGCAGTGGCGGTGAAGGTCTTGGTGATACTGGCAATGCGGAAATGATCGTCCAGCTGCAGTGGCGCGGCCGTGGACAGATCACTAACTCCGAGGGCTTGGACGTAGCTGCCGCGGCCAGGAATCCAGACACCGACGTTGATGCCAGGCAGGTTGGCGGCCCCACTTCCGCTGGCGACGATCGCCTGAAGGACGCGGATGGTCGCCGGGCTGAAAGCCCCGTCGGCGTCTGCTTGCCGCTCGTCAGCTACCTGGCTGGCCGAGGCCGCCGCGGGATCGAGGACGGCGGCGCCCAGGCCAGCGACGACAGCGCCCCCGAGTACGCTTCGTCGGCTGAGGGATTGTGCACCTGGTGCCGCACCAAGAGCACGCTTGCGGTTGCCGGATCCATGAGTCTTTGCTGATCGGTCCCTCCCGGTTGACTTGACCATCGTGATCCATCCCTCCTCGTCGTGAGCGGCCTACTTTCAAGGGCGTGCTCATCTACCCCATAGACATCCCTCTGGGGACAGATGTGTTTATTTGACGATACATGTGCCGTATCCACCGCCCAGGTCCCGCGTGACGAGTTTGGAAGGTTGAGCGCACCACGAGGTCATGGGCTTTGACGTGGGACTTCGGGTGGCCAGCGGTAGCCGTAGTTGACCGGTGGTCGCCCTGGCTAATGGCACGCTGATGGCACAGCCGCCCTGGGTGGTTCCCGGGTTCCTGCACCCCAGTAGAACGGCCCAGACGTGGAAGTGACCTTGATGTCCCAGCCGCTGCGCCTGAGCCGCTGCTCGAGGTCCGGCGGGCGGTGAGCGACTTTCACGAGCCGGTAGGACGTCCCGTCGTCGAGCCGTCGCTGGATTGTCGAAGACGATGGGCCTTCCACGAGTTCAGCCGGAGTGCGGTAGCCGTCATCAACGAAGAACACGCGGCCGCCTTCCCGCAGGCAGTCAGCCACCAGCGACCAGAAGGACTCAAACCGTTCCAGCGGCACGTGCGAGAGCCAGAAGCCGAAGAAAACCACGTCATACCGGCGGTCAGGCACCCAGGTGAACAGATCAGCCTGAACCAAGCGCACCCGCTGATCGTTAACCCGGGCCGCCGCCAGCCGCAGCATTTCCGGAGACGCGTCCACGGCCGTAACGTCGGTCGCGTGCCGAAGAAGCCGCCCGGTCCATACCCCTGGACCGCAGGCCAGTTCGAGCACGCTTCCAGTCGGCCGGAACGCCTCAAGCGCCTCGGCCAGCTCGTCGCCGCCAGGCAGATCCAGGCCCTGGTCCAGATAATCCGGAGCGAGGGCACGGTAGTAGGTGACCTGCTCATGAAGGAGCCAGCTGAGTTCCCCACCGCCGGTCGAGCCCATGGCCTCCGTCCTTCGGTTGGGCCCGGGAAGCAGCGACTGACCGTTCGCCGCCGTCGTGTGTGGAACGTATGTGGCACGGCGAGCCAGATCTGCGGCCGGCCGCTGCGTCTCTCAGCACCGGTTGACAAACTGAAAAGACGGTGCCGGACAGGGCGCTCCGTACCGGGCAGGCTGCTGATCGTTTATCAGGCGGTCCCCCAGACTTGGACCATGCGCGGCAATGCCACGAGGGTGGCGGGGTCCTGGGCGAACGCGTGCATGTCGGCGATGATCGCGTCGATCTCCTGACCGGTGGCCAGGCCGTGGCGCAGCACGGCGGGCCGGATCCGTTCCATGGTCACCGCCTGCAGGTGCTTGTGCGGGCCGCTGGCCAGCACGGGCTGGAACACGGTCCAGCCAACCGCGCCCAGGCCGGCCGCAAGCGCCATCGCGGGCAGGCGGCGGCCCAGGTCAGCGTCTCCGCCGCCGCGACGGACCGCCTCGGTGTACAACTCCGCGTACCGGGCGTGGGCCGGATCGTGCGGGTGGCAGTAAGAGCCGGACATGTCGATGCTCTCCACCGCGATCCGCCCGCCGGGCTGGGCTAGCTGCCTTATCCGGGCCAGCACACTGTCCGGCTCGGCGACGTGGGAGAGCAGGAACCGGCAGTAGACCAGGTCGAACGGCCCGCCGTCGAACACCCGCGCGTCGGCGACGTGATACTCGACGTTCCCGGCGCCGGCGTCCGTGGCGTCCTGGCGGGCCAGCTCAATGATCTGCGGATCGACGTCGACCCCGGTGACCGATCCGCCCGGGCCGACGATCCGGGCCATGTCCAGCACCACGTTGCCGCCGCCGCAGCCCAGATCCAGGCAGCGATCCCCGCTGCGCAAACCGGCCTGTTCCAGCAGTCGCAGCGTGGTGGGCCGCATCATCTCCGCGAGCAGGTCCAGCCGTTGCTTGCCCTGCTCGCCGCCGGTAATCGCGTACGACCCACCCAGTGGGTCCGAAACGGCGGCCATAGTGGCTCCCTTCCTGCTCGCCCGGGACCGCTGACCGCCCGGTCACGCCGGTTCAGCCGATAACCGGTCCTCTGACGCTCCTCTGACCCAGGACACACCCGGTGCTCTCGACCGCGCAACACCTCGCTGAGGCGTGCGGCCATCTCCGGCGACCCCTGCACGCTGATCTTCAGCGAACGCCACCCCGGTCTGGGTGCATGTCAGCCTGTCGCATAAAGAGCCGCAAGGCATATTTGACCCCATATTTGGGATTCTTGCTCCCAAGCAGTCCCGGATCTTCGGTGCTGGAGCTTTGAGCATGGGTTGTACGGCACGCTGATGTATGGAAGCCGCATGGATCGCGCGGTTCAGCGCATGGAGTTCGTAAAGATCGAAAGTACTCCTTCCTGTCCGGCGTTTAGCAGGTAGCGGCTGCCCGTCGAGGGCAGCCCTGGCAGAAGGAGCACGCAAACAAGTGCCTGGAATCGTTGTAAGCGTCGATGGCTCAGCTGAGTCGCAGCATGCACTCGAGTGGGCAGTGACGCACGCAGCGCTCGAGCACGCCCCGCTGACGGTCCTGGCCGTACACCGGGTCGCAGCAAGCGCATGGACTGGCAGCCCGATCATCTACCCCGAGGAGGACCGGCCCGAAGCACAGAGAGTCCTGCACGCAGCCGAAGAGGCGGTCGCCAAGGCCATCAGCAAGCTCGGCGATGCCCGGCCCAGCTCGGTCACGGTGCGCGGGTCTATCGGCCAGTCGGGGCATGCACTCACCGAGGCCTCGCATGACGCCGACATGGTTGTCGTCGGAGCGCGCGGTGGCTTCGCCCGGCTGATGCCGGGGTCGGTAAGCGCTCAAGTCGAGCATCACGCAGCATGCCCGGTGGTCGTCATCCGGGGCCAGCGGTAGCCGCTCGGCTACGTGCGTTTGGCGAGAGAGACCAAAGAACAGCCGCGGGCCTACCGGTCGGCAGGCCCGCGGCTGCGCCTCAGCCGTCGCTGCGCCACAGCCCTCGCAACGACTTTTTGACAGATCCGTAGCAGGCACATCGTCCAGGATCGGCCAGTGACGGCCGTAAGGCGCCGATCGTTTGCAGGCCCTGATCTGCGCTTTCCTGGTGGAGCGGGCAACGGGAATCGAACCCGCATGACCAGCTCGTTCCAAACGGCGGCTGCCCTCCATAACTGAGCATTCTGCGCATTACGTACTGCTTTTATTTAGTGCATGACACAAACCACCATGTCCCACAGTTCAGGCGCCGGCTTGGGGAGCGGCTCACCTGATCGTACTGGTCACACTTGCCGCGTGGGGCCGACGTCAGGCCGAGCGCCACATATCGATTCGCAAATGGAAATGCTTCCCAGAACGACATGGTGCCGTCGTCAGTGCTGGTCAGCAGCTTGCCGTCAGGCCCGGCATCCGTGGTGAGAGGCCGCGCTCCTTATTGCCGGCCAGGCTTGCCTTGCCGTCTGTGCGTAGGTGTGGTATAGGCATCTGCCGATGGCTGACGTAGTGTTATGCCATCCTCACGGTGGGGAGGGATGGGGATGGATCCGATCACGCTCATTGTGACTGCCCTGACGGCAGGTGCTGCCCTCGGCATATCGGACACCGCGTCGTCGGCGATCAAGGACGCATACGCCGGGTTGAAGGCGCTGGTGACGAAACGGCTTGGCGGCAGGCCGAACGCCGAGTTGGTGTTGGCCAAGCATGAACAGGCCCCCGAGACCTGGCGTGCCCCGCTCATGGCCGAGCTCGACGAGGCCGGAGCCGGCCATGACGCCGACCTGGTGGCAGCGGCCGAAGCGCTGATGCACCTGGTCGATCAGGCCGGGGCGCGGGCGGGGAAGTACACGGTCGATGTGCGGGGCGCGCAGGGTGTGCAGATCGGCGACCGCAACACACAGCACAACGTGTTCGGCACTCCGCCAGGGGTGGCGTAGGGCCTCCGGACAGCGAGTCTTCTCCTAACTGACTTACGGAGGCTCCAGTGAACGCTGATCCAGATCCTGGCGTGGCACCGGTCCAAGTGCAGGGAGGTGATGGCGGCTCGCCTCGTGTCGATGCGCATGGGGCCGTAGGCGTGCAGGTGGGACAGGACAACACCCAGATTATCTACGTCTACCAGGGGACGTATTCCGATGGGGTCGCGGCGCCGCCGCTGGTGAGCGTCTCGGGGAAAGTCGATTCTCCCTACCGCGGCCTGAGCGCGTTCGAGGAGCAGGACGCGCCGTTCTTCTTCGGCCGTCGAACGGCCGTCGCGGACGTACTGAAACGAATGTCGTTGTGCGCGCAAGGGACCGGGCTCCTGGTGGTGTCCGGGGTTTCGGGAGCAGGGAAGTCTTCGTTGCTGCGTGCTGGAGTGCTGCCGCAGATCCGCGGCGCGGGGCTGGAGGGGGCGCCCGAGGCGGCGTCGTGGCCGCGCCTGCTGTTCACACCGGGACCCGCGCCGTTGGATGTGCTGGCCGTGCAGGTTGCGCACCTGGCGGGAATCAACGCGGACGCGGTACGCAGCGGGCTGGACGAAAATCCCGGTAGGTTCGCCCTGACTGCGCGCCAGGCTGCCCTGGCGCAGCTGGGCGGGTCGCCCGGGGAACCGGTCGGCCTGCCGCCAGGCCCGCCGCGTAAGCGACGGCTATTGCTGGTAGTGGACCAGTTCGAGCAGGTGTTTACCCAGTGCCAAGACGAGGAGCAGCGGCAGGCCTTCATCACGGCGCTGTGCGCCGCGGCCAGAGACGGCATGGAACAGGATCCAGCGGCCCTGATAGTGCTCGGGGTACGCGCCGATTTCGAGGCCCGCTGCGCCGATTACCCGCAACTAGCTGCCGCGATCCAAGACCGCTACCTGGTGACGTCGATGTCCGAACTGGAACTTCGGATGGCCATCACCGAGCCCGCGAAAAAAGCAGGCTCGAGCGTCGACGAGGACCTGGTCGAGGTCCTACTGGAGGAAGTGAGCACACGGCGGCCGGGTTGGTCAGGCGCCATCTCGCGCCGCACTTCAGTGTATGGCGCGGGAATACTGCCATTGCTTTCACATGCCCTTGACCAGGCCTGGCGAAGCCGCGCCGGGCATGCTCTGACCGTCGCCGACTATGAGCGGACCGGCGGCATCGAAGGCGCCGTCGCGGCCAGCGCGCAACACGCCTATGACAGTCTCACGCCCGCTCAGCAGGCTGCGGCCCGGCAAATTTTCATCCGGCTGACGGCCACCACGGCCGACAGCGTGGATACCGCCGAACGGGCCAGCCGAGCGGAACTAGCCGAAGGCAAGGACGCGGCACGAACGCGCGACGTGGAGGCGGTCCTGGAGGCCTTTGCCTCCGAACGGCTTCTTACCCTCGCCGCCGGGACCGTGGAGATCAGTCACGAAGTGCTGCTGACCTCCTGGCCTCTGCTGCGCGATGAATGGCTCGCCAGGACCCACGCCGACCGGATCGTCCGGACCAGGCTGCACAACGCCGCGGCCGAGTGGGAAGGCCATTCCCGCGATCCGTCCTACCTCTATGGCGGCAGCCTGCTCGAGGACGCGGCCGCGACGGCCGCCAAGGCCAGCGCCGATCCCGTCCGCTACCCACCCCTCAGCCTGGCCGAACGTGACTTCATCAGCGCCAGCGAGCGCGCCCGCCACCGCCGGGTGCGTCGGCGCCGGGGCATTATCGCGTTCCTCGTGGTTCTTGTCGTCGGATTCGCATCGGCTGCGTTCCTGGCCATCCGCAACAGTCAAGAGACCGCCAGTGAACGTGACGCGGCAGTCTCTGGTCAGTTGGCCGCCCAGAGCGAAGAACTGGGCGACACCAATCCCGTCCTGTCCAAGCTGCTAAGTGTGGCCTCGTGGCGCCTTGACCCGTCTGACCCAGCGGCAAGCTACGCGATGCTGGCCGCCGCTGCACTGCCTGGAGTCAACGTGCTTCCGGCTGGTTCCATGGTTTACACGGTGGCGTTCAGCCCCACCGGGAAGGTGGTTGCCTGCGGTACCGAGAACGGCATGATCTGGCTGTGGAATGCGGCCACCGGCCAGCCGGACGGGAAGCCGTTCACCGGTAACGAGGGAGAAGTCAATTCGCTCGCGTTCAGCCCGGACGGCCAGATCCTCGCGACGGGCGGTTCGGATCAGGTCATCCAGTTGTGGGACGTGGCCACCCGGAAGCCGATCGGGAAGGTATTGCACGCCAACGCCGGGGAGGTCAACTCGGTGGCCTTCAGCCCGGACGGCAAGCTCCTGGCCAGCGGCAGCGACAACCAGGCCGTCCAGGTGTGGAACGTGGCCACCGGACAGCTCGCCGAAAGCGCGCACCTGGCCAATGCCGGCCAGGTCAACTCGGTGGCGTTCAGCTCCAACGGCCAGGTCCTGGCCGCCGGCGACAGCAGCGGAACGATCTGGCTCTGGGACATCGGGGCCGGCCGGCCGATCGGCCATCCCCTCACCAGCCATCTTGGCGGGGTCAGTTCGGTCGCGTTCAGCCCCGGAAGCATGACGCTGGCCAGCGGCAGCAAGAACGGCGCTGTGCAGCTGTGGAACGCCGCCAATGGCCAGCTGGTCAGGACGCTGCTGAGCGGTGACGCCAAGCCGGTCAACACGGTGGCGTTCAGCCCCGACGGCCAGGTCCTGGTCAGCGGGAGTAACGACGAGACGGTCCGGCTGTGGAACCCGGCCACCGGCGAGCAGATCGGCCCTTCGCTGACCGGCCACACCGGCTGGGTCAACTCTGTGGCGTTCAGCCCGGACGGCCGGATCGTGGCTAGCGGCAGCAATGACGGCACTCTCCGGCTATGGAACGTGCCCGTCGGCCAGACGATGGGCACGCCCGCCGCCGGCAATGCCGGATCGGTCAACTCTGTGGCGCTCAGCCCAAACGGCAAGATCCTGGCAGGCGGCACCGCCAAAGGGGGCGTGCGGCTGTGGAACACAGCCACCGGCCAGCAAATCGGTGACCTGCTCGATGGCGGTACGGCCGCCATCGATTCGGTCGCCTGCAGTCCGGACGGGAAGACTCTGGCCAGCGCGACTAGTAACGGGACGATTCAGCTGTGGGACGTGCTTACCCAGCGGCCCATCGGCGCGCCGATCACCGTCGGCGGCGGCGCAATCGATTCCGTGGCGTTCAGCCATGATGGCAAGATCCTGGCCAGCGGGAGTGCTAACGGGACGGTCCGGCTCTGGGACGTGGCCACCCGGCAGCTCACAGGCGAGCCGTTCGTCGGCCATGGCGGGCCGGTCAACTCGGTGGCGTTCAGCCCGGACGGCAAAGTCCTGGCCAGCGGCAGTGCGAGCGGGATGGTCCGGCTATGGAACGTTAGCACCCGGCAGCCGCAGGGAAAGCCCTTCATGGGCGGCACCTACGCGGTCACTTCACTGGCGTTCAGCCCGAACGGCCAAGAACTGGCCAGCGCCGGCGTGGATTACACGATCAGGCTATGGGACGTAGCAACCGAAAATCAGATCACCAACCCGATGAGTGGCGGTACTGAGGCGATCGATTCGGTGGCGTTCAGCCCCGACGGCGCGATCCTGGCCAGCGGCGGCGCCGACGGCACGGTCCGGCTTTGGGACGTCAGCACCGACCAGGAAATCGGCAACCCGTTCACCGGCGACGGCGGAGCCGTCAACTCGGTGGCGTTCAGTGCCAATAGCAGTGTCCTGGCCAGCGCCAATGCCGACGGAACAGCGCAGCTGTGGAACTTCGCCTACCTGCAGAACATCGTCCCGTACCTATGCGGTTCCACAGGTCAATCGTTGAGCCGCGCCGAATGGGGTGACTACGTCGGATCCAGCCTCGGCTACCAGAACGTCTGCCCACTGAACGCCTAACGATAGGTAAGGGTGAAGACACTAATTGGTGCTGTTATCGATCCAGGCTCGGCGGCAGTCAGTGTGCATGATCCGCCAGGCCGTCCGTCCGCAGGATCCGCCATAGCCACACGCAGCTAATCCGCCGGACGCGGCAGAACGTAGCCGCCACACCGGTTCGACCGGCCGGACACCGGACAACCAAGGCAGAGGCGAACAGAAACCAGGGAACTCACCATCAAGGAGACGCATGCGATTCGGCGGCCGGAGCCCTCGGCCCTCTGCACTTCTGCGCAACCGCCTGAATAATCGTCATTGTAGCCGGGCACTTCGCCAGAATGCGATGCGATAAGCGCATTAGAACCTATTGCCAATATAAAAGGCTTTATGCAATACGTACTCACATCGGCACGAGTGAGCGTCAGCCGCGCTTATCGTCCCGGTCTGCGCGATGCGAGCGTGCGCACCTGCTCTGGCGAGGTGTACTACTCTTGCTGAACAGGTCTGGCGGAGTCCTGCGCGGTCATTCCTTCATCGCCGGTCTGCGGGTTTATGGTTGTCGCCCTGCTCCTCCTGGCGGAGCAGCCCGGATATCTCCAGGCACAGCCTGGCCGCCACAGGCCCGCCGCAGGCCAGGACCAGGGGTCCGGCCAGCACTGCCGGGTGCATGCGGACTGTAATGACAAAGCGCTCATCCGGCAGCAGATACCGGTCCACTGACGTCGGCAGCCCGCTCTGTGCTGGGCTTACCTGCCTCATATCCCTCCCGCAGGCTCGTACGCGATACTCCGTTTCCCCATCGTGACCCTACGCCGACGGCGGCCTGCCCAGCTCCAGAAC
>JASHVM010000284.1:0-2840 GCA_030044595.1 Streptosporangiaceae bacterium | reverse complement strand
GTGGACGCCGACCGCCTCTGCCTGTCCCCCCAGTGCGGCTTCGCCTCCGTCGTCGAAGGCAACGCCCTCACCATCGACCAGCAGCGCGCCAAGCTCGACCTGGTCGTAGAAACCGCCGCCGAGATCTGGGACTGCTGAGGTGCAATCCGAGATCTGAAGCTGCTGAGCCGCTAACCGGCCCCCCAGGACGACCCGCTTGCCCCGCGCTGCAACCACATCATGGGGCCAACGATGTGGTAATAACCACCTCGCGGGGCCAACGATGTGGTTGGACAGCGCGGCGGTCAGTGCTCGTGGACGAGCAGGCCGCGGACGTTGCGGCCGTCCAGCATGTCCCGGTAGCCCTGGTTGACCTCGTCGAGGGTGTAGCGGTTCGTGACCAGCTCGTCGAGCTTGAGCTGCCCCGCCCGGTACAGGTCAAGCAGCCGCGGGATGGTGTCGAACGGGTTACCGCTGCCGAACAGCGCGCCCTGGATCCGCTTCTCGAACAGCGTGAGCTCGAAGCTGGGCAGCTGGATGGTCTTCTTGCCCGGGCCGGCCAGCCCGGTGATGACCACGGTGCCGCGCTTGCGGACCGCGGCGAACGCCGACGTGATGACGTCCTCGGTGACCACGCCCACGGTGATCAGCGCCTGATCCGCGCCGACGCCGCGGGTCACCTCCGAAACAATCTGCTGCGCTTCCGCCGCGTCGGCTGCGATGTGCGTGGCGCCGAACTCCATGGCGTTCTCCCGCTTGAACTCCAGCGGGTCGACCGCGATGACGTTGCGCGCGCCGGCGAACGCCGCACCCTGGACGGCGTTGATGCCGACGCCGCCGATCCCGTAGATCACGGTCGTGTCGCCGGGCCGCACACCGCCCGCGTTCACCGCGGTGCCCCATCCGGTCGGCACCCCGCAGCCCACCAGCGCGACCGTCTCCAGCGGCAGGTCGTCGTCGATCTTGACGCAGGAGTGCTCGGATACCACGGACCGCTGGGAGAACGTGCCCAGCAGGCACATCTGGCCGAAGTCCTCGCCGTCCGCGTGGAACCGGAACGTGCCGTCCGGCAGGCAGTTATCGAAGAACAGCGCGCCCAGGTCGCACAGGTTGGTCATGCCGCTGGCGCAGAACCGGCAGTGTCCGCAGGTCGGCAGGAACGAGCAGACCACGTGGTCGCCGGGCTTGAGCCGGCTGACGCCGCCGCCGACCTCCTCGATGATCCCCGCCCCTTCGTGCCCGCCGACGATCGGGTAGCGGACCGGGATGTCGCCGGTGCGCAGGTGGTCATCGGAGTGGCACAGGCCCGCTGCGGCGAACCGGATCAGCACCTCACCCTCCTTGGGCGGGTCGAGGTCCATCTCGATGATTTCCCAGTCCTTGCCCATGTCCCGGAGCACCGCTGCCCTGGTTTTCATCCGACCTCCCGTGGCATCCGCCTGCCATCATCCGCCCCAGCGGCCCCGCGGTCACTGTGTCCGGTCCCAACAGTGTCGCCCCCATCTTGGCTCGCCGGCTAGTGCCCGTCCCCGGTCACCGGGCACCATGACGGCGGACGTTACTAACGCCGGCGGTCCGTCGCGCTCGCCACGTTCGCGATGATCGCGGCGAACGGCGGAATCGCGAGCGCCACGGCCGAGACGACGGCCGCCGCGATCGTCGAGTACCGGTCCAGGACCGCCCAGGAGATGACGAACAAGCTGATGCAGATCGCCATGAGCACGAAGTAAAGCCGCTTGTCGCCGCGCGACGGCTCCGGGCCCGACTCCTCGGGTCCGTCCGGATCCTCTTGCTGGCCCGCCACGAGCGTCCGCCGTTCCTTCCCGGAAGTGAGCCGAGCCGACCTGGCCCCTCCGGGTTTGGCGATGCCCCGCCGCTACGTACTCAAACACGGCTAGACCGCGCCGCACGGGCGTCAGCCATCCGCGGCGGGGGCGGTGCTCAGCTTCAGTTCCGAGCTGTGGTAGGCCGCCCGGCCGGCCAGCTCGGGGCTATACCTGGTGATGATCTGGCGGACCCGCTTGGCGGCTAGCGGGCCGAGCAGGTCGTAGCACCCGATGAACAGCTCGTGGGCGGCCGCGCGTGGCCACCCGCCGGGGAGCAGCTCCGCGGGCAGGTCCGGATCCAGGCCGGGGAACGCCCGCCATTCGTCCATCACCCGGGTCCTGGCGATGAGCGCGTCGACGGGGGGAACCTGCCCGGCCGCGGTGGTATCCCTGAGCTGGCCGGCAAACGCGATGAAGTGCTCGTACCGCGCCCGCAGCCCGTTCAGGTCCCAGGCCCGGGCCGGGATGTCGCCGCCGTCCGGGACGGACGCCGCCCGGAAGGCGGTCGCGGTGGTGATGTCGAGATCCTTGAGGTAGCTGATCACCTCGGCGGCGTGATCACGCGGGGAGACCCACAGGCCGTCGTACAGCGGCGCGAAGCCGAGCCAGCGCAGCTGCTTGCGCAGTGCGTCTCGCGCCGCCCGGTTGTCTTCCGGGATGGAGAACGCGACCAGGGACCACATCCCGTCCCAGGGCTGGTTGGTCGCGCCGAAGCAAAAGATGCGCCGCGCGCCGTCGTCGAGAATCGCCGCCGCGCGCGAGCTCAGCCGGGAGAACGTGCGCCGGCCGGTCTTGGAGGTGACCAGCAGGCCGTTCCGGGTCAGCCTGCTCAGCGCGGCCCGGGCCGCCGAGTCGCTGACGCCGAACTCGGCGAGCAGCGCGACGATCGCCGCCGAGGGCAGCGGCTCGGTCCGCTGCCACCAGTAGTCGCCGAGCAGGGTGAGCAGCAGCCGCGGCGGGCGCTCCGCGGCCGCGCCGGGAGCGGTCCACAGCTCGTCCCGGCTCGCATCCGCCAGCTCACCGATGTCCGTGAGG
>JASHVM010000283.1:0-9366 GCA_030044595.1 Streptosporangiaceae bacterium | reverse complement strand
CGGCGGCATCTACAACGACGGCACGCTGACCATCGGCGGCCAGGCCGACGTGACCGGCAACACCGCCTCGGACGGCAGTGCCGGCGGCGGGATTTTTAATGACCAGGACGGCACGCTGACCGTCGACGGCCAGGCCAGCATTGGCGGCAACAACGCGTCGGACGGCGGCGGCATCGACAACGCGGGCGGCGGCCAGGTGACTCTGGACGGCCAGGCTAGCGTCAGCCACAACACCGCGAGCGACGACGGCGGCGGCATCGACAATGCTGGCACGCTGACCGTCGCCGGCTGGGCCAGCGTGACGAGCGACAGCGCGCTGTGGGGTGGCGGCATCATCAACTGGGGCTCGGGGACGGTTGGCGGGTCCGCCACCGTAGGCGGCAACACCGGGCAAAACGGCGGCGGTATCGACAACGGCGGAACGCTGACCATCGACGGTTCGGCCGCCGTGACCCGCAACACCGCGAGCAACTCTGGCGGCGGCGCCTACAACGCGCTCACGCTGACCATCGGTGGCTCGGCCAGCGTGACCGCCAACAGCGCGCCGTATGGCGGCGGCATCATTAGCTGGGGCACCGCGACGATTGGCGGGTCGGCCACCGTCGGCCGAAACTCCGGGCAGTACGGCGGCGGCATCGACAACGGCGGAACGCTGACCGTCGACGGCTCGGCCGCCGTCACCCGCAACACCGCGAGCGACCAGGGCGGTGGCATCAACAACGCCGGCACGACGACCCTCGAAGGCGGGGCCACCGTCAGCATCAACACCGCTCGTGGCGGCGCTGACAGCGGCGGCGGCATTTACAACGGAGGCGCGCTGATAGGGGCGGTTGAAGGGTTCGGCGGCAACGTATTCGGCAACCAGCCCGACGACATCTATACGCCATGAACTGACGGCAAGGGTCCGGGTGGCCGTCCGGTCGCCCGGACCCGCAGCCAGGACGGCTCGACGGTGGTCGAGTGTCTGTGACCTCTGGTGTCCGAGGGGGGACTTGAACACGGATTCCGATGAAATTTCCCCAGTTTGGGGAAATCATGCAATAAGGGTAACACGAGCATGGCGGACTCACCGAGAATTCCGCGAGGTGTTCGCTATTTATGCCGGTACCTGGCCTGCGAAAGCGCTGAGCTCGCGGCGCACCCGGAAACGCCGAATGCTGGGGTAGTAACGTCTCCGGGACTTGAATACGGAAGCCGATGTGAAATCTACGTCGCAGGTTGTGACGCGAACTATCAGCGTTTCGTGTCCGCTATGAGGGTTTCCAGGTCGGCGACAATGTCCTGCCCCCGGTTGAACCCGCGCCTCTGGATGAGCTTGACCGCTTCACGGGCGGCATCGAGCTCGGCGGATGATGCTGACGGGATGAGGTAGCCAAGGTCGGTAAGATCCTGGCTGCGCCCGGCCAGTACCTTCAGCGCGATCAGGTGCGGCGTGGTTGCGACCGGAACCGTCAGGCGGGGCAGCACCTCGAGACGGTCGGCGCCTGCGACGACCTCATTCTCGATCCCTGAACTGGCGAAGAGCAGATCTACGAGCACGTCTGAGCCGGTGCGTGCCAGCCGGACGCCGGACAGGCGTTCTACGTAGTCCTGCTCGAGTACCTCGACGGGGTAGTAGCCGCGTGCGCGAAGCCTGTGCACTACCTCCTCTGCTTCGGCATCGCTGGTTACGGCGATAGCGAAGTCGAGGTCCTTGGTAAACCGGGGGATCGTGCGGGCGGAGACGGCCAGGCCGCCGACGAGCGCCCACCGTACCTGGACGGCGTTCAGGTCGGCGGCTGACGTCCGAAGTGCCGACTCAGCCGATGCCACGGTCCCGTTCCCTCGACGGCAGGCGCAGATGCCCGCTGTGCGAGGGCTCAGCGAGCCATGCCCGCACCATGCCGTCGATCTCGCTCCGGTGAGCATCGGGATGCTCGCGGTGCATCCGCTGACGGTACAGCCTGACCCCGAGCTCGTGCATGTCCAGGGCAGCTTGTATCCGCGCCGCTTCTGGTCCCGCGTCCTTCGCAGACGCGCGGCCTAGTACTGCCCGCCGTCCGCGAAGGCGCGTGACGATTGCCCGGAATGCGTTTCCGCTGCGCCGGGCTTCAGTGGGCATCGTGCTCCTTATCGGCGAGTCTGGCGAGTACCGCCCGCACGACCCTGATCGCCTCCCGCTCGACGCCCGTGAGCATCATGTCTGGATCGTCCGCATAGCGGGCCAGGGCCTTCTCGCATTCCGCGGCGCCGCCACCGATGTCGGACAGCCGGGCGATCATCGCGGCCGGGCGTCCGTTGCGGGTGAGCCGGGTCTCGATCCCATGCCGCTGGGCGTCCCGTACCAGGTCGCCGAGGACTGGCCTGGCCTCCTGGATACCCATCTCGCGCATACCTATATGATACACGAAGTTAAGGACGTTAAGGTTTCTGGCCGGATCCAGCTACGGGCCACCAGCCGCGCTGCTTACCTGCGATAGCGGGACAGGACATGTTCCCGGAATTCATCAGTGGACAGCTGCCCGGCCGATACCTCGGCAAACAGGGCCAGGTCCCCGGCACTGGGTTCTAGTCCCTCGGCCCGCACCGACGCCAGCGCCGCCGCGACCGCGTGCTGCCGCTCCGCGGACTCCTGGTCGGCAGAATCGGGATGGGACTCGGGGAGGAACTCATCCCGGAGGTCGTGGTGGGACTCGCTGCTCATCGGGTGTCCTTCTGTTTCGGGGAGCCCTCGTCCTGTTCAGTGCTGGCGCTCGGGGTGGGTGCGATCCTGCGCGGGTCGGGGAAGCCTCCAGCGTAGGGAATACGCGTCCCTCCAGCAGGTGGCCTCCGCGCGTCGTCCCATCCGAGAGGCCGAGCACGGCGTGCACGTGCACAACGGGGCCGTCCTCGCCCACCGCGACATCGCCAATCAGCGACAGCAGCTCGCACTGCTCGCTGACCTCGATGCGGCGGTAGTCCCGGGCTGCGCGGTCGAACCAGCCCACGGCGGCGCGTTCGAAGGCGCCGACGGCAGTGATCTGTGCGGCTTCCAGTTGCTCCGAGCGGGCGAACTGCGTCAGGGCGCAGACTGCCTCGTCACCCGGGTCGCCCACCACCACGTAGGTGACGACGTCCGCGTCCTCGACAACCTTGGCTTTCATGGCTGGCTCCTAACAGTGGGCCGCGGCTGACCGGCCACCTTCGGACGTTCCTTCGTCTTGATTAAAATGCGGTGGCGGTCAGGGCCACCAGGGCTTGGGCCTGTCACCAAGATGTGCTGAAGGCCATTGGTGATCATTGCGAGGGCCTGTCGGCCAGTAATTGCAGATGTGCGACCTGCTCGGTAGTCGCCACGGCCGACAAGGGGCCTATCGTTAGTGACTTGGCGGATTCAGCCCGTAACGGGCGACGACCCCGTCAAGCCAGTCGGGGTTCCCGTAGGTCAGACCGTATTTCGCCGCGAGTTTGGCGAACGCACCGGATTCGTGCAGGCTCGCGCTGCCTTCGGATCCCGCTGGTGGGTCCGGCTCGCTGGCAAGCAGCTCGCTGAGCTCGCGGAAGTAGCTCTCGAAACCGCCTGGTGTGATGACCTCGATGATCCGCCCCGGGGTTGGCCCGGCGTTCCACATGGCATGTGTCTGACCCCGCGGCTTGGTGATGTAGCCGCCTGGTCCCAGGACTACCTCGTCGGCGTCGGACCGGAAGCCGATCTGGCCCTCGAGCACAATGGAATGCTCGTCCTCGCGGGTATGGCGGTGCGGCGCGGTGAGCGTGCCGACGGCGAATGGGTGCTCCACCATGGCCACTTCGCCGCCGTTGTCACGGCTAAGGAGCTTAAACACGGCGCCAAATCCGGGGATACGGACGGTTTCCCCGGCTCCGGGCGGCACCACCGTGACCTTCGGCGCGCTGATTACATCCATTGGGCTTTCCTTTCTGCTAATTTCGCTTGCCTGTGAAATCCCGCGGCGGCGCAGGCGCTTTCGAGGGCGGGGAGTCCGAAGGCCTCAACGGGGCCGAGCGCGCCGACGGCATGCACGCCCTGCGAGGCCGCCATGTCGGCCGCCCAGGCGAGCACCGGTGCGGTGAACGAGTACGGATCCCCGCCGGCCAACCGGATCGTGGCCAGGGGCCTGTGCGCGGCGTCGGCCGCCTCGGCTATTACGTCCGAGCGGATGGCGTCCCCTGTGCCAGGAGCGGCCCGGCTGCGCTGAATGCGCTGCGCCAGCTGGTCAAGAGCCCGGCGTACTCCAGGCAGGCGATCCAGCGGCGCAGCAAGTGCCGACGCGGAGTGTACGAGCCGGGTGGCGTCGCCGAACCAGCCAAGGTAGACACCAACGTCGGTGAGCGGCGCCGGGCCGATGATGCCGCCTGTCCCCGCTGGCCCCGGCCGGAGCCTGGGCAGCGCGAAATGCTCCGACGAGCCGATCGAGAACGCTCGCCTTGTCTTGCCGTCGACTGCGAACGACGTGACGTGGGCTGCGGTCCGCTCGGTCACGATCCGGCCACGACGGAACGCATATCCCGGCTCCAGCAGAATGCCGACGACCGATGCCCGGGTGCCCGCGCTCGTCCCCTTCCGGATGTTCCCGCCCACGAAATAAGCGACCTGCACCCGGGCTGCTGCCGGTCCGGCATCCTCCAGCGCGAGTGCCCCCGCCAGGTTCCCCGGCACATAGTCATAGCCGAACGCCGTCAGCAGCGTCGCACCGGTGCGTTCCGCGCGCGGACCGAATTCTTCGAACACCTGTCTGATGAATGGCGGCTCGCCGCTGGAATCCAGGTATAGCGCGCCGACGTCCACCGCCGCTGCCACGGCTGCCCGGCCCACCTTCACAAAGGGCCCCGCGGTAGACACCAGCACGTCCCCGCGACCGAGCAGGCTCCGCAGCGACGCAGGCTCCTGCGTGCCTGCGACGGCCGTCTCTAGCTCCTCGCCGCCATCTGCCTGCGCCAGCCGGGCAGCGAGCGCGGTCAGCCGGGCTTGGTCACGGCCCGCGAGCACCGGGCGCGCCCCGCGTGCGATCAGGGCCCGGGCGGTAAGCCCGCCCATATAACCCGTTGCCCCGTACAGGACGATCCGGCGAGCCACGCCGTCAACCCGGCTGGCCGCGACGGATCACTGCGCCCGCCGTCGGCCGGCTATGGTCTCGCACGCGAGCGGCCACGCAGGCGATCACCGTGCATCCAGATCGACGCGCACCGTCAGAGGGCTGGCGTTCACCGTCCGCGAGGTGCAGATACACAGCCGGCGCGCGACGCTGGCCCGGCCCAAAATCCGCTGGCGCTCGCGGGGGTCGTCGCCGTCAACGACATGCGCGGTTCCGGTTCGCCAGCCGCTGCGGAACCCGCTCACCTTCACCCCGACACTGGGGTTGGCCTCGATGTTCCGTACCCAATCTGCGGCGCGTCCCCGCTGGGCAACCAGCCAGAACGTCTGGCCATCGAGCCCGTCGCACACTGGCGTACGCCGCAGCAGTCCGGTGCGCCGTCCGGTCGTTTCCAGCAGGGCGTCGCCCGGAATCGGGATTCCGAGCTGCCACCCCAGCCTGACGACCGGGTTGACCACGCGCTGCTGGAGGCGATCGAAGACACGCTGCGCTTCTGCGCTGGGCACGTCAGGACCCATCTATCTGTGACGTCTCGGTGAGGATGTCCATAAGCACAGCTCCTTTGCGAAAGTTGCCCTGGGCGCTAGCGGCTGCCAGGTTGGGGTGCCATCTGAGCAGCAGCCGACGAGCTGGCGGGCCCCGCGCCCACCACGATGACATCAGCTGCCTCGGGCGGGAGGTTTGGGATGCCAGGGGTAGAAGCTTGCCGGGTCATGTGGGGCTCCTTTACAGCGCGCTGCCCGCTGCGCCGCGGCAGATGGTCCCGGTGGCTGCAGGTGCATTGGTGCCAGGTTGCGGCCGGCGGCGCCGTCACCGCATCGGCTAGTGGCCAGGGAACCCCGGCTAGGGCATTGCCATGCTGGGGATCGCAATTGGATGCCGGCCTCATAACGAGGGTGGTTACGCCGCTACCGACCGATGGCTTATCTGCCGGACAGGGCGCGGCCAAGCTGGGCGCGGGAGGTGATATCCAGCTTGGTGAAAACCTTGCCCAGGTGATACTGGACCGTGCGGGGGGACAGGAACAGCCGGGTGCCGATATCCGGGTTGGACAGCCCGTCGGCGGCCAGCCGGGCGATCTGCACCTCCTGCGCCGTCAGCTCGTTCCCGACCCCGGCGCTGGCCGTGTGCCTGCCGGCGATGCCGCCCGCGGCCCGCAGTTCACGCCTGGCCCGGTCGGCGAACGCCTCCATGCCGATGGCGTCCAGCAACTGGCAGGCGCTGCGGAGTTGCTCCCGGGCGTCGCTTGGGCGCCGGTGGCGGCGCAGCCATTCCCCGTACAGGAGGCGCGCGCGGGCCAGGTCGGGCCTCATACGGGTGCGGCCCAGCCGGGTGATCGCCTCTTGATACAGGCGGTCGGCCTGCTCGCGGTCGCTCACCATTGCCCGGCATCGCGCCTCGATCCCAAGCCCCATGTCGGTCCCGCTCGCCTGAGTCCATTCGGCCAGCCGGCCGAGTGCTTCCCGGGCGAGCTCGGTGTTCCCGCTCCGGGCGGCGGCCTCGATGAGCTCGGGCAGTACCCGCATGGCGGCGTGTGCGGGCGCCTGCTCGCTGGCTTCCCGGGCCGCGGCCAGCGCGTCGGCGTAGTGGCCCAGGCCGTTGTACATGGTCGCGGCCGCCCAGTGCACGCGTCCCCGCCCGTCCGCTGCGGCCTGCTCTAGGATGACCTGGACCAGCTCGGCGGCCTCTTGTTCTCGGCCCCGCAGGGCAGCCAGCCGCAGAGCGACGTACGGCACGAGCCGCACACCGGTCGCCTCGCCGACCGCATCGATCTGCGCAATGAGCGACGCCGCAACCGTGAACTCACCGTGCCACACGGCGTCCAGCGCTTGCACGCCCAGCAGGATCGGAAGCTGGCCGAGCGCGCCGGTGTCCCGGGCGAACTGGACCAGTTTCGCGCTCAGCCGCCAGCTCCCGTCGGCCCACAAAACCTCGTCCACGGCCTTCGCCATCCCGCTCCAGCGGAGTATCCCTGCTACGGCAATGTCCGCGTCGGCCAAGGCGTTAACGGCCTGCCTTAGCACCGGGGCGGCCGCGGTCGGCCCGGCGGTGACCAACAGCGTAAGACCGTCTAGTAGCAGGTCGGTCGGCTGCGCCGAGCGTGCAGGAGGGGGCAGGGACCTGGCAGCGCCGGAGACGTCCTCTAGGTTGCCGTTGGCCAGGTGCCCGGCCATGAGTGCTGCCTGCCAGGCGTCCAGGTACGTCTCGCGGGCCAGGTCCAGGTCGAGCGGTTCCAGCCGGCGGGCCGCCTTCAGCAGCAGCGGGGCGGCCTCGCTGCCCAGGCTGGACGCGAATGCGGCCTGCCCGCGCAGCCAGTCCACCCCAGCCGCCTGCAGCTCATCCAGCGGTCCAGCCTCGGCAGCGGCTAGTAGCTTCAGCGCTGTGCCGAACGCGCCAGCCTGCAGGTGAGCCTGCGCTGCGGCTAGCATCCGCCCGGTCTGGCGCTTCCGATCGGGCGTCAGCTCCGCCGCCCGCTCCAGGAACGCGGCCGTCGCAGCCAGCCCGCCGCGGGCCCGCGCCCGGCCCGCCGACCGCTCCAGTTCCGCCGCCACTTCCTCGTCCGGCCCGTTCGCGGCTTGCGCTCGGTGCCAGGCCCGCCGGTCGGGATCGGCTTGCGGGTCGGTGGCCTCCGCCAGCGCATGGTGCACCTGCCGCCGTTCCCGCGCCGGCGCAGACCGGTAGACCGCCGACCGGACCAGCGGATGCCGGAACCGCACCCTAGCGCCGAACTCCGCCAGCTCAGACCCGGCCGCCGGTCCAGCCGCCTCGGCACCGACGCCGAGCCGCCCGGCCGCCCGCCAGACCAGGGCCAGATCGCCGGTCGGGTCGGCCGCCGCCACCAGTAGCAGCCGCCGAGCCGGGTCCGGCAGGGCGTCGACCCGCCGCCGGAAACCATCCTCGATCCGTCCCGTCAGCGGCAGCGCGCCGGGCCACCCGAACCCGCCCGCCAGCTTCGCAGGGGTCAGCCCGCGTGGCAGCTCAAGCAGCGCGAGCGGATTCCCCCGCGTCTCGGCCACGATCTCATCCCGCACCCGCGCGTCGACCGGCCCCGCCAGCACCACGTCCAGCAGCGCCCGCGCCTCACGCTCAGGCAAGCCTTCGACGGCCAACTCCGGCAGCCCCGCCAGCTCCCCGCCCGCGACCCGGGTCCCGAACACCACGCCGACCGGCTCGGCCCGCAGGCGCCGCGCCACGAGCACCAGCACCTGCGCTGACGCACGGTCCAGCCAGTGTGCGTCATCGACCACGCAGAGCACCGGAGATTCCACGGCCGCGTCCGACAGCAGGCCCAGAATGGCCAGGCCGACCAGCAAGCGGTCCGGCGCGGGCCCTGCGCTCATACCGAACGCCGTAGCAAGGGCCTGGCGCTGCGGACCCGGCAGTACTCCCAGACGTCCCAGCAGCGGCGCGCACAGCTGATGCAGCCCTGCGAAGGCCAGTTCCATTTCCGACTGCACGGCGCTCACCCGGAGTACCCGGCAGCCCGTCGCCCGACCGGCCAGGTACTCCAGCAGCGCCGTCTTGCCCACCCCCGGCTCGCCGTGCACCACCAGCACCTGGCTGTCCGGGGCCCGTACCGCCTCCACCAGCCGGTCCAGCACCCTGCATTCAGCACGTCGGCCCGTCAGGCCGCGCGCGAGCCAGCGCGCGTGCGAATCCGCAGTCACTGGCCAGATCGGCGCTACGCCAGGCCTAGCCCGTGCGACCGGGCCAACGGTCGCGTGTACCGGCGCTTCCTCCCTGGTGGTTACCACTGTCACTTGGCGCGTGCCCCTTTATCCGCCCGTCCTGCCCGTCCCGGTTCGTCGTGACCGGCTGCCGCCATGTTCGCGTCCGTTTTGGTGAGCGCGCATCGTAGTGTTTTAGTGATTTCCACTGCTGTGACTGCCGATCCCAAAAGCGAGTGCTATGGGCCCTGACGTCCGGTCGGAGACCGCCCGCGCTTCGGCTGCCCTGGTCGGCCGCGGCGGAATCGTTTCCCGTCGCGAGCTCTTGGCCCGGTTGCAGGTGGCGGGCCTGGTGACCGTGGTGTCCGCGCCGGCGGGGAGTGGCAAGACGGTCCTGCTGCGGTCATGGATTACTGCCGCGGGCCTGGCCGAGCGCGCCGGGTGGGGGTATCTGTGCCCGGCGGGGAGCGTGATGAGCAGCGGTTCTGGCTGTCGGTGCTGGACGCGCTGCGCCAGACGGGCCCGGGGTCGCGGCTAGTGCGGGAACTGACGGCGGCGCCGGAGCTGGACGGGTGGGCGATCGTCGAGCGGCTGCTGAAGGACCTGGCCCGGCTGGAAGACCGGAT
>JASHVM010000282.1:0-12672 GCA_030044595.1 Streptosporangiaceae bacterium | reverse complement strand
GAGGGGTGCCGCCCGGCCGCGGACGCGATCTTGGTCGCCGCGGCGCGGGCCGGGGCGGACCAGCGGGCGCTGGCCGGGCTGGCCGCCGAGATCTACGCCCGGTCCCTGCCCGCCCCGGCCGATGACTCGGGGGGCGGGTTCGATGACCGGGCGGTCCGGGTGGAGACCACGTTCGGCGGCGCGGGGGTCATCCGCGGGGACCTCACCCCGGAGTGCGCCGCCCTGGTCACCGCGGTGCTGGACGCGCTGTCGGTCCCGGCCGACGCGGAGGACACCCGGACCCGGGACCAGCGGTACCACGACGGGCTGCAGGAAGCGATGCGCCGGCTGGCGGCCAGCGGGCTGCTGCCCGAGCGGGCCGGGCAGCCGGTTAAGGCGTGGGTGCACGTCTCGCTGGCCGAGCTGCGGGCCATGGACGCCGAGTCGGTGCTGCAGGGGGAGTGGGTCACCGCGGTCCGCGCCCGGTGGGCCGCGTACCGGGCCGCCGCGTCGGTATCCGGCAGCGACGGCGCCGCCTGGCTGGACGGGGCCGCGGCCCGCGCCATGACCTGCGACGCCGTGGTCACCCCGGTCGTGACGGGCGAGGTCGACCCCGGCGCCCTGGAGGACCTGGTCCGGCTGTGCGCGGAACTGCACAGGCTCAGCCACGGGCGCGGCGGCCGGGCCAGCCCGCAGCCGCCTCCGGCCTCCCCCGGGCCGCTGACCGCGCACGCCCGGGAGATGCTCGAGCGGGCCATCATCGGCAAGGCCGCCGACCTGCTGTCCGGCCCGGGCGGGCTTGCCTCGTTCTTGCGTCGGCAGCAGCTCGGCGCCCGGCTGGCCGGGCCGTCCCTGCCCCTGGACATCGGCTACTCCGACACCGTCCCGGCCGGGATCCGCCACGCCGTGCTGCTGCGCGACCGGCACTGCCGGTGGCCCGGCGGCTGCGGCCAGCCCGCCGCCGCCTGCCAGGTGCACCACGTCCGGCACAAGGCCGACGGCGGCCCGACCAGCGTCAACGGCTGCATCCTGCTGTGCTGGTACCACCACCAGGTAGTCATCCACCGCTGGGGCTGGACCCTGGTCCTGCACCCCGACGGCACCACCACCGCCCGCAGCCCCGACGGCACCAAGA
Source organism: Streptosporangiaceae bacterium (assembly GCA_030044595.1). Lineage (GTDB taxonomy): Bacteria > Actinomycetota > Actinomycetes > Streptosporangiales > Streptosporangiaceae > Palsa-504. The sequence continues at coordinate 11,558 of JASHVM010000282.1, read as the reverse complement.
CCCTGCACAGCCACGGCCCCCCGGCAGCGCCCGGCTGAGCAAGCCCGTCTGACCCTAAGTGACGAGGCAGCTCGACGAACGTCCCCCGCCGTGGGCGTGCCCGGTATTCGCCGCAAGCCCTTGAGCCGGGAACGCCGTGGTCAGCGCGCGGGCAATCAGGTAGGCGCGCGCCTCATATCCGGACGAGGTGTAGTGAATGCCGTCCGAGATGAACCAGCTGTCCTTGGCCGCCGCGGCCCAGTCGTACACTCGCATGTTCGGGTAGCTGGCGCAGGCCCGGATCAGCGCCCGGTTCCACAGTTGCATGTTGCTTTCCGAGTATGGCCCGCTGGCGAGCAGCGACTTGACGTTCACCCACATCACTGGCTCGTTGCCGATCAGAGACATCATCTGCTTGATCCGCGTGGCGAGGCTGACCGGCGAGCCGACGTATACGTCCGCCGTGTCATTGGTTCCCAGGGCCAGCACCCAGCACCCCCGGTATCCGTGCTGTATCAGTTGCTGGGCGACCGTATAAGCGTTCGGTTGGCCATCGTAAGTCTCGACGATCGACCGAGCGCCCGAGATCTCTGGGATGAATGTGGTTACGCCTACCCGCGCGTACTGGGCGCCGATCCTGTCTCGCGGATTCGGCAGGTAATCGGGCGAGATCAGGCCCTCTGAGGTGGAGTCGCCGATGTGCACCACCGCCCGGCAGCTAGTGCGGGCCGGGTCACGTGCGGGTACCCGAATGCTGCTCGCCGCGGCGTGCGCGGGCGGTGGAGTGCCCGCGGCCGTGGCGCTGGGCTGCACGACACCGGTCATGCCGCAGCTGGCCAGCACCAGCACGGGCACGGATGCCGCGACCGCGATCCGGGTTTGCCGTCCCACGGCGTCGCGATGCAGGCCGATGCGTATCTGAGCCCACCACTGGCTCAGGCCGTCACGGCGGATGGGTTCCTCGAGGTACCGCCAGGACAGTTCCGCACATCCGATCGTCGCCGCCACCTGCAGCGCGCTGCGGGTCAGCGTTTCCCGCCCGTCAGCCGGGGTGGTCAGCACGATGATGGGAAAGTGCCACAGGTAGATGCCGTACGAGCGAACGCCCAGCCAGCGCAGCGGCTGCCACCCCAGTATCCGGCCGAACCTGCTGGCGGGTGAAGCAGCGGCAGCCACCATCAGCGCCGTGCCGAGTGAGAGCAGCACCATCCCGCCGCGGTAGAGGAACGGCGAGTACTCGCTTGTACGCCACACCAGGACGGCGAAAACGACCAGCCCGGCGGTCCCCGCACCGTCGAGGACCCATCGGGCCCCGTCTGGGACCTCGCTGCGAAGGTGCCTGCTGGGCCAGATGAAGGCTAGCGCCGCGCCGATCAGCAGCGCGAAGGCGCGGGTGTCCGTGCCTTCATACACCCGCGTCGGGTCGTAGCCGGGCCGGTAGAGCAGTGCCATCGTCACCGCCGAGGCGGCGGCTAGCAGCAGTGACGCTGCGGCCAGCCTGGTGCTGGTGCGAGGTCGCCTAAGGCGCAGGGCGATCCAGAGCAGCCAGGGCCAGATCAGGTAGAACTGTTCCTCCACGGCCAGGGACCACAGGTGGCCGAGCGGCGAGGGAGGCCCGAACTGGGCAAAGTAGGAGCTGTGCTGCGCGATCAGCCACCAATTGCTCACGTAGCCGACCGACGCCGCAACCGCGCCGCGGGTAGTCGGGAGCAGGGACCTGTCGAACAGCGTGACCCACGCGACGACCACCGCCAGCATCACGAACAGAGCCGGCAACAGCCTCCGGGCACGACGCAGCCAGAAATCTGCCAGCTGCAGCCCGCCGGTGGCCTCGTACTGGCCGAGCAGAAGATCGGTGATCAGGTAGCCGCTCAGCGTGAAAAAGACGCCAACCCCGAGCAGCCCGCCCTGTGCCCAGCCCCAACCCAGGTGATAGGCGACAACGGCCCCCACGGCAAGGGCGCGCAGCCCGTCAAGACCGGGGAGGTAACGCTGGCTCCTTCGTACCGGCTCGGGCATATCCCTCCACCACGGCGGCGCTATGTCTCCGGGGCGCATCCGGGCGCATTAGCCCGGTCGACCTAATCGAGTCATCACGCTAATTCCCGGACTGCCCAGCCGCACTGAGGCGCGCTGTCGCAGCCGAAAAAATGCGGAACTCCTGGCCCGGCGGCGCAGCCTTAATCAGTTCCCGGTCACGAGAACGTGAAAACGATGCCCAGATAAGCTGTTCGCCACACCGTGGCGGTCGTGGCCGTAGTCGGCGACCGGACCGGCCGCAGCCTGGCGTTAACCGCAGCACCGGAATCGGTTATCACATCGTCGCCAACTGCTCCTGCATCCTGCAGTATCGCACCACTTTACTCTGCCGCTGATTCTGTGCTGAGCGACGGGAAGCCACGATTGGCCTTCGGCTGCGCGGCGTGCTCTGCTCATTGTTATGGCAGCATTGCTTATTGGCCTGTCCACCGACACGAACGCGTCGGCGGGAGCCGCCCTATCTCCGCAGCAAGCCGGCTTAGCCGCGCTGATGAGGCCATTTGGCTCCACTTATAAGAACCTTATCCGGGCAGGCTGCCGCGGCACAGCCGACCCTAGGAAACCTAGGGTCAAGTAACCAAAAACAAGAGTTATCTGGCCCGAGATCGAGAGCACCTATCCTACGTACCTGCACGGATCTAATGCGGTAGGATGGCTGCCGGACTTCGAGGACCGTTAATGAATGACACGGCACGGGTTCGGTAACGCCCGCGGTGCACCGTCGAGGAAAATACTGAACGTTTCATCCGCCTCATGTTGCGTGCATCTCCAGGGTGCGGATGATCTTGGTCCGCGGCGACCCAGCAACCACGCGCCAAGCTGCACCTGATCGCGCCCTTGTCGGCAGATAACTCGGGTTCTGTTAGCCTGCGATCTCGCTGACCGCATGCGCGAGCCGGAGGGGTCGCGCAGTGGCGGCGCCTGACACCAGGACTTCGCGGCGGTTGGCAGCGCTCACGGCTGCCCTGGGTCACGGTTCAGGATGCGCCAAGCTGTGCGCCAGCACTGCGGCCGGCGTCGGCGGTGCGGCGCAGGAACGTGGCGATGAGCTCGAGCTCGTCGCTGGAGTAGTCGGCGCAGATCTTCGCGACCTCGGCGTTCATCCCGGAAGCGAGCCGCAGCACGTCCGCTCGGCGGCCCGGCACCGGCTGGAGGACGACGCCGCGGCGGTCGGAAGGATCGCGCTCGCGGATGACCCAGCCGCCGCGCTCCAGGCGGTCGATGACGCCGGTCATGGTGGCAGGGTGCAGGCCGGCCAGCCGGGCCAGCGAGCTTGGGCTGAGCGGGCCGTGCCTGTCGATGAGATCAAGGCACTGCAGGTCGGTGCCCTTGAGGTCGAGGTGCCCGCTGATGCGCTGGTTGAGCAGGGACAACTCGGCGCTCAGGTCGCGCAGCGCGTCCCTGATCGCCTGGTTCAGCCGGCTCCGGCGACCCGCTTGCCGGCCGGCTCCAGTTATATCAGTTTCCATATGATATGATATCCATATATTATGAACACGAAATCAGCATACCAGGTCCGACCGGAAGGGCGCCTCATGGCCCGCGAGCAGGCGAGGACCGGCCACGCCGGCAACAGCCAGGCCCGCGAAAGCGCCTCGTCCTTCCCCGGCTGACCCCGCAGAAAGGCAGGTGCCATGAAGCTCACTATCTTCGGCGCGTCCGGCGGGACCGGAACATGCCTGGTCAAGCAGGCACTCGACGCGGGTCATGAGGTCACGGCGGCCGTCCGCGACCCGGGCCGCCTGACAGTTCCCGCCCAGCCGCGGCTGCACGTCATCACCGCGGACGTCATGGACCCAGCCTCGATCAGCCCGGCAGTGGCCGATGCCGACGCGGTGATCACCGCCATCGCCCCGCACGGCACCGGTCCCGGCACGCTCCGCCAGGACAGCACCCGCAGCATCATGCAGGCGATGCGCAAGACCGGCGCGCGCAGGCTGCTGTTCGTCAGCGGCTCCATCGTCACCGACGACGGCGAGAGCCCCTACCTGCGCTACCTGATCAAGCCCCTGGCGCGGCACACGTTCCTGCGGCACGTCAACGCCGATTTCCTCGCCACCGAAGCCGAGATTCATGCCAGCGACCTGGACTGGACGATCTTCCGCCCGCCGTCGCTGACCAGCAAGCCCGCCAGGGGAACCTACCGCACCGCAACCGATCGCAACCTGCCCCGCTGCTTCACCATCACGCGAGCAGACCTCGCCGCCTGCATGCTCACCGCCCTCGATAACCCCGCGACCCTTCACCGGCACATATGCGCCGCCAGCTGACACCGCACCCCGGGCCGCGCTTTATTTCCCCGACCGCCCGGACCCGACCGCGATCATCTTCTGGATCCCCTGCCGGGTGACGGACTGGAGTGCTGCGGACAATGGCATGCTCGGCAGGCGCGTGCACGCGGACTGATCACAGAGAGCATGCAGATAGTGGCCGACGATGGTCGTGGGGCGCAGCCGCAGGACCCCAGAGGACCCACTGGCGCCCCGGAGACCCCCCCACACTCCGGGGCGGCCAGCTGGCACCAGTTACTTTGCGCCATCCGTGGGCTGTTGCGGTATCGGCAATTTTGCTTACCCTGGTTCGGTGGCGGGTGCACGATCGTGACACTTGACAGCCGCTTGCTGAACCGGCTCAGCAACGGGCTCGCCGAGCTGTACCTGCCCGGTGGCGGCGACTTCCCCAGCCGCGTGATCAGCCTGGTATCCGGCCTGGTCAGAGCCGAGTCGTGCTCGTACAACGAGCTCGTCGGCCCAGTCGCGGTGGCCTGGCAGATCGATCCCGTCGACGTGGTGGACTTTCCCGATGCCGTACAGCTGTTCCAGCAGCACTTGCCCGAGCATCCCCTCCTGCGTTATTACCAGGCCACCGGCGACCTCGCCGCCCGGCGCGTATCCGACGTCTCCAGCGATCGCCAGTTCCGCTCGCTCGGTCTCTACCGCGATTTCTACCGGCTGGCCCGGGTCGACCATCAGCTGATCGTGAGTGCTCCCTCTCCGAGCGGCGGCATGATCAGCGTGGCGCTGAACCGTCAGCGCCGGGACTTCTCCGACCGGCACCGGGAAGTGGTCGACCTGCTGCGACCGCACCTCGAGCAGGCCGCCGCCATCGCCGCGCTGCTCAGCCAGCCAGTGCCCCACGTCCCGCGCGACGACGACGGCAGGCCGCTGCTGACCTCGCGCCAGACCCGCATCTTGCAGCTTGTCGCGACCGGGTGTTCCGACCGGGCGGTGGCCCGTGCGCTCGGACTGAGCGTACGGACCGTCCATGCCCACCTGCAGCACATCTATCGCGCGCTGGGCGTCACGTCCCGGACCGAAGCGCTCGCCCAGGTCAGGACCCTAACCCTCAGCCAAGCGTCAGACCCGCTGACCGGAAGTACCTCTCGCAGGTAACCGCGCAGGACCGGTCGGCTTGCTAGGCGGGGCCGGCCGGTTCGACGAGACGGAGGGCGTACGCCCTGGCCGCGGCCTCGCCGCGGCTGGCGGCGCCCAGCTTGCCGAGGATGTTGGACACGTGGACGCTGGCGGTCTTCGGTGAGATGAAGAGTTCGGCGGCGATTTCCCTGTTGCTGCGCCCCGACGCGACGAGCCGCAGCACCTCGAGTTCCCGTGCGGTGAGGCCGATGTCACCGGTCCCGGTGTCCGCCAGCGTATCGCCGCCTTCCTCGTTGGACAGCCGGATCCTGGCTCGCCGCGCCAGAACCGCGATCTGTTCGGCGAGCGGACTCGCACCCAACCGGGCGGCCAGCGTGGCGGCACGCTGCAGCCTGTCCGCCGCGCCGTCACGGTCAGCACACGCGATCGCGCTCTCCGCCGCGTGCAGCAGCGCCTGGGCCAGCGGATACGGCTCGCCGACGGCGTCCCGCGCGGCGCCGGCCTGGTCCCAGGCGGCACGCAGGTCGGCGGCTGCGCCGGAACGGCTGCCGGTGCCGGAAGGCAGGAAAGCGGCCAGCAGCAAAGCAGCGTGGGCGTCCGCCGCGGCGAAGGTGAGCTGGCTGGCTCGCTGGGCCGGCCCGAACACCTCCAGTTTCTCCGCGATCGTCCGCAGCCGGTCCGCCAGTGCGGCGGTATCGTCCCGGAGCTGTTCGTCTTGCGCGGCGCAGGCCTGCCGGGCGGCTGCCACGCAGGCGCCGCCGGCTTCGGTCACCACTGGCCACGCGTACCTCGGGCTGCTGCCGGTCAGGTCGCATTCGGTTAGGATCCGCGACGCGGTCTTGATCCCGGCGGCGGACCCGTCCGCGGCGAGCCGCACCGAGATCTCGAACGCGTAGAACGGAAGCTGGTGCTGATCGTCGTGAGGTCCGCCGCGCAGCAGTTCACGTGCCGCCGACACCGCCTCCGCGGCGGCGCTGACCTGACCTCGGGCCAGCGCGATATGACCGCTCAGGACCTGCAGCGTGGCCTGGCGCAGCGGCATCGAGTCGAGCTGGACCTCGCGCGCCCCCTCGGCCACCGCGACCGCTTCGTCCCACCGGCCGAGCGCAACCAGCGGCTCCATCTGGTTGATCGCGAGCAGGCCGCGCCAGGCACGGCCCAGGTACTGCTCGTCCTGGTTGACCGTCCCCCGGCGCGCCGCCTCGACGGCCAGTTCATGCTCGCCTGCGCCTTCCAGCAGGTGGGACTCGTCGATCGCCGCCTTGACCAGCAGGTCGTGCGCTCCGGTGCGCTCCGCCATGACCCGGGCCTGTGCGATGAGCTCGATGGGATCGCCGCCGGTGCCAGCCTCCTTGCCGGGCCCCGCGCGGAACATGGCGAGCATCAGCAGCGCATTGGCCTCGTTGACCACGTCACCGGTCCGGCGGGCCAGCGCTAGGGCTTCCTCGAGGTAGGACGCTTCAGCCGGCTCGTGCGGCAGGCAGTGCGCCGCTTCCAGCAGGATCGATATCCGCACGGCAAGCGCATCGGCGGGCACGATCCGCAGCGCCTCCGAGAAGTCTTCCGGGTATTCCCTGCGGCCCATGTGCTTCCGGCTGTGCCCTCGATCCCTGAGCAGCTGCGCGACGCGGATCGGCTCGGCCGCGGGGTCCAGCTCCTTGAGGGCCGAGCTGGCCAGCGCGATCCCGCGCTCGTATTCCCCGGCGTCGAGCGCCGCGCCGGTCGCCTCTTCCAGGACGCGCGCATGGTCGGCGCCGATCCGCTCCGCCGCGTCCGGCACCTGGTCCCACAGTTCCAGCACCCGGGCCAGCAGGGAGAGCCGCTCGGCGGGTGCGACGGACCGGCCCGCCTGCGCCGCAGCCCGCCACGCGCCGATCAGCGCCCAGACCGAGTCGTGCGCCGAATGCCAGTGGTGCGCCATCTCGATCGCGGCCCGCCCCGGGGGAACCAGCGCCGGGCTGGCGTCGATCGCCTCGGCGAAGCGGCTGTGCAGCCGGCCGTGCTCGCCGGGCAGCAGGTCGTCATGCAAGGCCTCGCGGATCAGCTCGTGCCGGAACGCGTAGCCGTCGGCCTGTACCCGCAGGACGTTGGCGGTCACCGCTGGCCTTAGCGCGCTGGTCAGTGCGCCCTCATCCAGGCCGGTCACCGCGGCGAGCAGCCCGTGCCCGGTCGTCTGGCTGCCCGCGCTGGCGACCCGCAGGACTTCCTGCGTGTCCTCAGGCAGCCTGCGTACGCTGTTAAGTAGCAGGTCGCGAAGGGACTCGGGCAGCTCGGCGCTCAGCTCGCCGTCACAGCACAGCAGCGCCTCCACGAACAGCGGGTTGCCCTCGCTGCGGTGATACAGCGCGTCGGCCAGGTCACCGTCCAGCTGGCGGCCGACGATACGGTTCGCCAGCTCACTGGTGTCCTGCCGAGCCAACCTGGGCAGCTCCACCCGCTCGACCCAGTCGATCCGGTCCAGCGCGGCGAGCATGGGGCGCAGCGGATGGGTGCGGTGCATTTCGTCTGAGCGGAACGTGACCACGATCAGCAGCCCGCTGATGGCCCGCTGGTTGCCGATCAGGAAGGTCAGCAGGTCCCGGCTCGACCGGTCGGCCCAGTGCGCATCCTCGATTACCAGCACTACCGGTGAGTTCCTGGCCAGGTGCTCGAGCGCGGTGAGCACGTCCTCGAACAACCGAGCCCGCGCCTCGCCGGGGTCGCCGCCGATCTCAGACGCGCCGAGCTCGGGCAGTAGCCGGGCCAGCCCCTGTGTGGTCCGGCCGGGGAGCATCGAGGCCACCTGGTCCGCGCCCATCTCATGGACGAGGTCGCGAAGTACGGCGGTGAACGGCGCGAACGGCAGCCCGTCGGTGCCCAGTTCCAGGCAGCCGCCGGTGAGTACCCGGGCGCCGGCCGCGCCGGCCTGGTGGCCGAACTCGCTGACCAGCCGGGACTTGCCGACGCCGGCTTCGCCACCCAGCAACACAGCAGACGGGCCGCCCTGGCGCACGCTGGCGAATGCAGCGTCCAGGGCGGCCATCTGCTCGTCCCGCCCGACCAGGACGGGGCTGGATGCTCGTCCGCTCATCTCTAGCATCAGCATGTCACGCGGGTCTGACATTCCAGAAAGGGCGGACGCCGGGCCGGTCACGGCCCGGCCTTAGGCGGCGGGGCGGGCGGCGGGCACCGGGCCCGGCTGGCTGGCCGCCTTGTCCTCGGCCGTTGCGGTCCGGAATGAGCCGTCTACGTAGTCGGGGATGGCGGGAACGACGAACTCGTCAGCCTCACCGGGCGTTCCGGTGCTGTGCCGCGAGACCCGCGACGCCCGGCTCGCCGTCCGGGCCACAATGGCCTGGTGCGCCTGCGCCTGCAACTCACGGCCGCGCTGTGAGGTCAGTTCACGGAGAATCTCGGGATGCATGATTCCTCCTTGCCCCCTGGGAACCTCGTCTGGTTCCCCACATCCTCAAGGTTCGCCGTAAGGCCTTGCCTCTCGCATCGGCCGAATGCCTTATCTTCCGCACCCCGAACGGCTTAGGCCGGACCCACCGCCCAGGCTCCGGCCTAAGCCGTCTTAGACCAGGTCAGGACGACACTGGCCGCATATACACACTCGACTTCGCCGGTCCGCATGTACGTGCCAGAAGGGAACGTCCGGATGTGGTCCGCCCGAGTCGAGGCGGCGGGCCGGCCGACACGGGTCAGCAGGATCTCGCGTTCAATACACTGGTAGCAGCCACCAGATCGGGTGACGCACCCCAAGACCCAGAACCAGCGAGATTCACGCATGCCCAGACCGCAGACCGCGACCGCCGCGATGGCGACCAGGGACGACCTGCGCAACGTCGCCATCGTCGCGCACGTCGACCACGGCAAGACCACGCTGGTCGACGCGATGCTGTGGCAGTCGGGTGCGTTCCGCGCGAACGCGAACGTGGCCGAGCGGGTGCTCGACTCCGGCGACCTGGAGCGGGAGAAGGGCATCACGATCCTGGCCAAGAACACCGCGGTACGCCACGGCGGGCTGACGATCAACATCGTGGACACGCCGGGGCACTCGGATTTCGGCGGCGAGGTGGAGCGCGGCCTGTCCATGGTGGACGGTGTGCTGCTGCTCGTGGACGCCAGCGAGGGGCCGCTGCCGCAGACCAGGTTCGTGCTGCGCAAGACGCTGGCCGCCGGGCTGCCGGTGATTCTGGTCGTCAACAAGGTGGACAGGCCCGACGCGCGGATCGCCGAGGTGGTGGACGCCTGCTATGAGCTGTTCATCGACCTGGACGCGAGCGAGGACCAGATCGAGTTTCCCATCGTGTACGCCTCGGCGCGGGCCGGCCGGGCTTCGCTGACCCGCCCCGCGGACGGCGAGATGCCGGACTCGCCGGATCTGGAGCCGTTGTTCGCGGCGCTGAGGGCCACCGTGCCGCCGCCCGTGTACGACCCGAGCGCCCCGCTGCAAGCGCACGTCACCAATCTCGACGCTAGTTCCTACCTGGGCCGCATCGCCCTGTGCCGGATCCGCAACGGCACGATCTCACGCGGGCAGCAGGTCGCCTGGTGCCGCCGCGACGGATCGATAGAGAGGGTGAAGATCTCCGAGCTTTACCGGACGGAGGCGCTCGAGCGGGTGCCGGCCGAGGACGCGGGTCCCGGGGACATCGTGGCCATCGCCGGCATCCCGGACATCATGATCGGGGAGACGCTGGCCGACGTGAACGACCCGCGGCCGCTGCCGCTGATCACCGTGGACGAGCCGGCCATCTCGATGACGATCGGCGTGAACACCTCCCCGCTGGCCGGGCAGTCGGCGAGGGCCAAGGTCACCGCCCGCCTGGTCCGTGACCGACTCGACCGCGAGCTGGTCGGCAACGTGTCGCTCGCCGTGCTGCCGACGGAGCGGCCCGACACGTGGGAGGTCCGCGGCCGCGGCGAGCTCGCCCTGGCCGTACTGGTCGAGACCATGCGGCGGGAGGGGTACGAACTGACCGTGGGACGGCCCGCCGCCGTCACGCGTGACATCGACGGTGCCGTCTTCGAGCCGGCGGAGCGGCTGTCGGTGGACGTGCCCGAGGAGTACCTGGGCGCGGTCACCTCGCTGATCTCGGTCCGGCGCGGCCGGCTGGAGTCGATGACCAACCACGGCACCGGCTGGGTCAGGCTCGAGTTCGTGGTGCCCGCTCGCGGCCTGATCGGCTACCGCACCCAGTTCCTCACCGAGACCCGGGGTACCGGGATCATGCACCACGTCTTCGACGGGTACGAGCCGTGGTCGGGTCCCATGCGGGGCCGCGCGACCGGCTCGCTGGTCGCCGACCGGTCCGGCAGCGCGTCCGCCTATGCCATGTTCAACCTGCAGGAACGTGGAGCGCTGTTCGTCACTCCCGGTACCGAGGTGTACGAGGGGATGATCGTCGGGGAGAACTCAAGGCCCGACGACATAGACGTCAACATCACCCGCGAGCGCAAGGTCTCCAACGTGCGGCAGTCGACCGGAGAAGAACTCGAGCGGCTGGTGCCGCCGCGGCTGCTCAGCCTGGAGCAGGCGCTGGAGTTCTGCGCCGACGACGAGTGCGTGGAGGTCACCCCGTCGGCGGTCCGGCTGCGCAAGACCATCCTGGACGCCAGGGAGCGGTTCCGCCAGCGCGCCCGCACCGCCCGAGCCACCTGACCGGCCCGAGCCACCTGACCGGCCCGCGGGACCTGACCGGCCTGCGGGACCTGACCGGCCTGCGGGACCTGACCGGCCCGCCGGCGCCACCTGAGCGGCCCGCCGGCCGCGCTCTCGCCAGGGCGCACAGCGGGACCCGATAATCGAGGGATGGCGGAGCTCCCGGCGGGGACCATCACGATGTTGTTCAGCGACATCGAGGGGTCGACGGCGCTACTGCACCGGCTGGGTGACCGCTACGGTGAGGCGCTGTCGGCTCAGCGGGCGCTGCTGCGGGCGGCGTTCGCCGACAGCGGCGGCCGGGAGATGGGAACCGAAGGTGACAGCTTCTTCGTGGTGTTCGCCTCGGCCGCCGAGGCGGTCCGCTCCTGCGTGGCGGCGCAGCAGGCGCTGGCCGGCCACGACTGGCCCGACGGGGAGGCCGTTCGGGTGCGGATGGGCTTGCACTCAGGGGAGCCGGTCCGCCACGAGGACGGGTACATGGGGATGGACGTGCACCGGGCGGCGCGGATCGCCGC
>JASHVM010000281.1:0-6070 GCA_030044595.1 Streptosporangiaceae bacterium | reverse complement strand
CGCTGAACGGCGGCCCCGCCGCCGCCCGGTCCATGCTCGGGCAGCCCGTGGTGTACGACCGGGTGCCGTACTTCTACAGCGACCAGTACGACCTCGGCATGGAGTGCGCGGGCCTGCCCTCGCCCGGCGCGTACGACCAGGTCGCCTACAGGGGCGACCGCGCCGCGCTGGAGTTCATCGCGTTCTGGCTGTCGCGTGGGGTCGTGGTGGCCGGCATGAACGTGAACGTCTGGGACGTCAACGACGACATCCAGGCCCTCATCCGCTCCGCCCGCGAGGTAGACCTATCCCGCCTGACCAACCCCGACATCCCCCTCTCCGAAGTCTGACCCCCGCCGAGCATCCCACCCCCGCTGAGGGCGTCCCACCAGACCTCTGACCCACCCCAGCCGCCTCATCCATACCGCGGTGCACGCCTGTCACCACTTGCGAGCCTCAACGTGGTGGATCCGGTCTCTGCGGTTGATCTGGGGTCCTGGGGTGTACCCAATCCACCCGATAACCCGGATCCACCACGTTGTTGCCCGGCGTAGGCCGAATGTCGGTGGGGACCCTCACACTGTCGGGCATGGTAAGTGAGCTTCCGCCTACTCTGCGCTACGTATCCCAGCGCCAGCAAGGTGTCGTTTCCCGCGCGCAGGCCATAAGGGCCGGGCTCTCCCCGAGCATGGTCAAGTTCAGGGTCAGGAGCAGCCGGTGGCAGCAACTTCATCCCGGTGTCTACGCCACCTTCACGGGGCCTCCCGGCCGGGGAGGGTGGCTCTGGGCGGCGATCCTCTCGGCAGGTCCGGGCGCAGTGCTGAGCCACCAGACAGCGGCCGAACTGCAGGGCCTTACCGACAAGCCCACCCGCCCGATCCACGTGACCGTTCCGGGTCAGCGTCACATAGTCGCGGCTACCGGCGTCTTCCTGCACCGGTCGGGCCGGGCGGTCGAAGCGGTGCAGGGAGATACCAACCCGCCGCGGACCAGGGTCGAGGAGACCGTGCTCGACCTCACGCAAACCGCCGCGAACTTCGATGACGTCTGCGGCTGGGTCACCCGCGCGTTCGCGCGCGACCTTACCGACGAGACGAGGCTGCGCGGGGCGATGAGCGCACGCATGAGGCTGCGCTGGCGTGCCGACCTGGACGAGCTCATCAAGGCGGCAGCCGGCGGCGACCACTCGGTGCTCGAGTTCCGCTACGACCGCGACGTGGAACGGGCGCACGGCCTTCCCGAATCAAGCAGGCAGGTGCCGTTCCGGGGACCGAGCGGCAGAGGGCGCCGCGACCGTGTGTACGAGCAATACGGACTCGTGGTGGAGCTCGACGGGCGGCTTGCTCATCCGGCCGAGACCCAGTGGAAAGACAAGGCCCGCGACAACGCCGCCGCCGTGGACCGGCTGCAGACGCTCAGGTACGGCTGGACCGACGTCAGGCAGCACCCCTGCGGGACCGCCATCCAGGTGGCCAAGGTGCTCCGGGCTCGCGGCTGGGACGGCAGGCCGCGGCGGTGCTCGCCCGGCTGCCTCGTCCCATGAGTTCCCTCGCCATCGGGCCTGCTGAAGCTGGATCACGACCCGCCGGTGACGGCCGCGACCACCTGCGATACGTCGGTCAGGTCGGGCAGGACGGCGTGCGCGCCCGCGACGGCGAGCTCGGCGGCGGGAAAGCTCCCTGTGGCGACGCCCACCGCGCGGGCGCCGGTGGCCAGCGCGGCAGCCACGTCGAGGGGAGTGTCGCCGACCAGCACGGTCGACCAACCACCGAAATCCGTCCCGTACGCCTCGCGAGCCGCCTGCCTGGCCACCGGTACGAGTTCGGCGCGTACCGCATGCACGTCCCCGTACGCTCCGATGTCCAGATCCAGGTGCTCGCCGAGGCCCGCCGCGCGCAGCTTCAGCGCGGCGAGCGGCCGGATGTTGCCGGTGAGGAGGGACTGGCGGCAGCCGGCTCCCGCCAGCGCGGCGATGGCCGCCGACGCGCCGGGCATGGCGCGAACCTCGGCGGCGCCGTCGACCGCGGCGACCCGGCGGGCCAGCACGGCGACGAAGTCGTCAACCCGGGCCAGCGGCTCGCCGACGCCGGCGAGCGCGAGCGTGTCGAGGATGATCGCGCGGTCAGTCCGGCCTGCCTTCGGCGCTACGGCCGGCAGGCTGCGGCCGAACATCTCCCTGAACACGTCCTCGTACAACCGCGTGCCCAACCCGGCGGCGTTCACCAGCGTGTAGTCGACGTCCCACAGCACCAGCAGATCGCCCACCCGCCCAGGCTAGTGCTCCCGAACCCGGTACCTAGCCGCGTCTATACCGGCGGACCGCGCGCGGCCGGACTAGACTCGCGGCGACGGATAGCTCGGGGCGGCAGAAGACCGGCGGAGGTGGCTGATGGCTGGGCGGATCCGCGACGAGGACATCGCGGCAGTTCGCGAGCGATCGCCCATCGACGAAGTGGTCGGAGAGTACCTGCAGCTGAAGAGCGCCGGCGGCGGCTCGCTCAAGGGACTCTGCCCGTTCCACGACGAGAAAACGCCTTCGTTCAACGTCACCCCGGCCCGGGGACTGTTTTACTGCCACGGCTGCGCCGAGGGCGGCGACGTCATCAAGTTCGTGCAGAAGATCGACGGGCTCAGCTTCGTCGAGGCCGTCGAGCGGCTGGCCGGGCGGGCCGGGATCGAACTTCGCTACGAGCAGGGCGGCTACGTGCCCGGCCAGGAACAGAGCCAGCGCCGCAGGCTGATCGACGCGCACCGGGCCGCCGCGGGGTACTACGCCGAACGGCTCCGCGGCGCCGACGCCTCTCACGCCCGCGCGTTCCTCTCCGAGCGGGGCTTTGAGCTCGCGGACGTCGAGCGGTTTGGCCTCGGCTTCTCGCCCAAGGGGTGGGAGGACCTGACCAGGCACCTTCGCGGACGCGGCTTCACCGATGCTGAGCTCATCAACGCAGGCCTGGCCAGGGAGGGCAACCGCGGTCCGCGAGACAGGTTCCGCGGCCGGCTGATGTGGCCCATCCGTGACCTGTCCGGCGACGTCATCGCGTTCGGCGCGCGCAAGCTCGACCCCGAAGACGAAGGGCCCAAGTACCTCAACTCACCGGAGACCTCGCTGTTCCGGAAGAGTACCGTGCTGTACGGGGCCGACCTGGCCAAGCGGGAGATCGCGCACCGCAGGCAGGCGGTCATCGTCGAGGGTTACACCGACGTGATGGCCTGTCACCTGGCCGGGGTACCTACCGCCGTGGCGACGTGCGGCACCTCGTTCGGCGAGGAGCACGTCAAGGTGCTCCGCAGGCTGATCATGGACACCGACGGGTCGGCCGGTGAGGTGATCTTCACCTTCGACGGCGACGCGGCCGGGCAGCGGGCCGCGCTGCGCGCGTTCAGCCTGGAGAACAAGTTCGTCACCCAGACCTACGTCACCGTGCAGCCCGACGGCCTGGACCCCTGCGACGTGCGGCTCACCCACGGCGACGCGGCGGTGCGCGACCTGATCGCCCGCCGGGTGCCGCTCTTCGAGTTCGCCATCAAGGGAGTGCTCGGCAAGCACGACCTGGACACCGTCGAAGGCCAGCTCGCGGCGCTCGACGAGGCCGCGCCGATCGTGGGCAGGATCAAGGACAAGGGCCTGCGGGCCAGGTACGCCGTCAACCTCGACCGCTGGCTCGGCTTGCTGGACGAGGACTTCGTCCTGGGCAGGATCAGGGTCCACGCCAGCGACGGCGACGTCCGGCCAGGGCGTCGCGGACCGCGCAAGCCTTCGGACCTGGACCGCGAGCAGGAGACCCGGCAGCCGAACCAGGGATCGTTCGGGATAAATGGCGACCGGCAGCGCGACGGCGGGCAGCAAGGAAACGGCGAGCACCCTTATGACTTGGGCGACCCGGTGGTGCAGGTGGAGCGTGAAGCGCTCAAGCTGGCCGTCCAGCGGCCCGCGCTGTGCGGGCCGGAGTTCGATGCGCTCGGTCCGGGCGCGTTCACCGTGCCGGTACACGGCTCGGTGTTCACGCTGATCGCCGGCTGCGGCGGCACCACCGCCGGCGACAGCCCGCGCCAGTGGGCCGCCCGGCTGCGAGAGGAGGCACCGAACGAGCGGGCGCAGATGTTCGTGACCGGCCTCGCGGTGGAGCCGCTGCGGATCGCGGGCGAGCCCGACGCGCGGTACGCCGAGGTCGTCCTCGCCCGGGTCGGCGAGCTCGCGGTCAGCCGGGAGATCACCTCGGTCAAGGCCCGCCTGCAGCGGATGAACCCGGTGGAAGAGCAGGCCGGTTACAACAGGATGTTCGGGGACCTGGTGGGCTTGGAGAAGCGCCGGAAGGCGCTGGTTGACCGCGCCGCGGGCGGCTGAGATCCGTCCCGGAGTGATGGCATGGTTGCGGACTGTGCTGCTAGTAGCGATGAGGTAACAAAATTGGGTCCCCCGTTACCATGGGTTCGTGACGCACACTGGTCCCGTGGCTCTCACCGTGCTAACGAACGGACCATCGCCAGCAGATCAGCTGACGGATCTCGTGGCGCTAGGGCGGGAGCGGGGCTCCCTGACTATGGCCGACGTCATGGTGGCGCTCGACCGCGCCGACCTGCCGCCGGAGGCCATCGACGCGGCGGTGCGCGCGCTCGTCGACGAGGGCATCGAGGTGCTGGACGTCGCCCGCGAGGATGAGGCCGACATCCGGCGCGCCGACGTCGAGGGCAGCAAGCGGGCCGCCACGAGCGATCTGGTCCGGATCTACCTCAGGGAAATCGGCCGGGTGCCGCTGCTGACCGCCGAAGACGAGGTTGAGCTGGCTAAGTCCATCGAGGCCGGCCTGTTCGCCGAGGAGAAGCTCGGCGGTGGCATCCCGATGCTCAGTGCCATCCATCGCGACCTGGAACTGCTCGTCGGCGAGGGGGTCAGGGCCAAGCAGCGGCTGATCGAGGCCAACCTCCGGCTCGTGGTGTCGATCGCCAAGCGCTACATCGGCCGGGGGCTGGTGTTCCTCGACCTGATCCAGGAGGGAAACCTCGGCCTGATCCGCGCGGTGGAGAAGTTCGACTACACCCGCGGCTACAAGTTCTCCACCTACGCCACGTGGTGGATACGGCAGGCCATCACCCGGGCCATCGCCGACCAGGCACGGACCATCCGGGTGCCGGTGCACATGGTCGAGACGATCAACAAGCTAGCGCGCGTGCAGCGGCAGCTGCATCAGGAGCTCGGCCGGGAAGCCAGCGGCGAAGAGATCGCCGCGGAGATGGGCCTGGAGCCGGAGCGGGTCGCGGAGGTCCAGCGGATAGCCCAAGAGCCGGTATCGCTGCAGTCTCCGATCGGCGAGGAAGAATCCGACCTCGGGGACTTCATCGAAGACGCAGACGCCGTGGTGCCCATGGAGGCCGCGGCGTTCATTATGCTGCAGGACCAGCTGGAACGGGTCCTCGATCAGCTGGCCGAGCGGGAGCAGCGCATCATCCAGCTGCGGTTCGGCCTGACTGACGGGCATCCGCGGACGCTGGAAGAAGTCGGCAGGGAGTTCGGGGTCACCAGGGAGCGGATCCGGCAGATCGAGTCGAAGACCCTGGCCAAGCTCCGCCATCCCAGCCGGGCGCAGATGCTCCGGGAGTTCCTCGACTGACCGGCCGCGCAGGCTGGTGCGGTCTAATCGGAAGGGCGGTTGCCGTTCGCCCCTGCCGGTTCGGTCTCTCCTGAGTGCAGCCCCGGGATCCGGCCGACCTGACCGCGGACTTTGCTGGCGCTGGTCTTGGCCGTCTCGGTGAGCTTCGGTACCCGTTCCGCGGCCTTCTGCCCGGCCGCCTTGGTGAATTCGGTGGCCTTCGAGCCGGCATTGCGGGCGGTCTGCTGGACGGTGGGGTTTTCCGCCACCTTCCTAGCCGCCTTCACCATCTGATCGTAGCGCTCGCGGCCGGCTCGCGTACCCACGACATAACCGACGGCAAGCCCCGCAAGAAACGTCAAGCGGTACCGCATCTGGCCTCCCTTTGGCGCTCGTTCGTGATGCATACATGAACTTCCCCCGGTACCACGAGGGTACTCATCGCGACCATGACAAGGTTAACGGGAGGTAGCGCGCCGGTCAGCTATCACGCGCCCGCCCCG
>JASHVM010000280.1:0-2735 GCA_030044595.1 Streptosporangiaceae bacterium | reverse complement strand
CTGGTTCGCCGAGCAGGTCAGCCAGCCGGGCGACCACGCCCGCCACCGGCGAGATCACCCGGCCGGCCGACAGCGTGAGCTCTTCGGCGACGGCAGGGAACAGCTCGCGGGCCCGGCGGAGCAGCTGTTCTCGCACCGCCTGGCAGGCCGCTCGCACCGCGCCGCCGGTCACGTACGTCTGCCGGGACGCGGACGAGGAACCCGCGCTGCCGATGGAGGTGTCAGCGGGTAGGATCACCACCCGCTCCACGCCGAGCTCGGTCCTGGCGACCTGCGTCAGCACGGTGACCAGGCCCTGGCCGACCTCCGCGGCGGCGGTCTGCACCTGCGCGGTCGGCTCGCCGCCGGCCAGCTCGAGCCGGACCCTGGCGGTGGAGTAGTCGTCGAAGCCCTCAGAGAAGCAGACGTTCTTGATCCCGACCGCGTACCCGACCCCGCGCGCGACGCCCTCGCCGTGCGTCGTGTTGGACACGCCTCCGGGCAGCGCGCGCAAGTCGCGATCAGCACCGGCCGCGGCCGGCAGCGGCCGGGTTTTCACCAGGCGCAGTATTTCCGCCACCGGCGCGGCCGAGTCCACCACCTGGCCGGTCGGCATCACCGATCCCTCCCGCATCGCGTTCTTTATGCGGAGCTCTACCGGGTCCATGTGCAGCGCGGCGGCGAGCTTGTCCATCTGCGCCTCGTACGCGAAGCAGGCCTGGACGGCGCCGAACCCGCGCATCGCGCCGCACGGCGGGTTGTTCGTGTAAACGGCGTAGCAGTCCATCGCGACATGAGGCACCTCGTAAGGGCCGACGCCGAGGGTCGCCGCGTTCGCCGCGACGGCTGGGGAGCTTGACGCGTACGCGCCGCCGTCCAGGACGATGCCCGCCTTGACGTAGACGAGCCTGCCGTCGGCCGTGCTGCCGTGCTCGTAGCGGAGCGAGGCCGGGTGCCGGTGTACGTGGCCGAAGAACGACTCCTCGCGCGAGTACACCATCTTGACCGGCTTGCCCGTGTGCAGCGCGAGCAGGCACGCGTGAATCTGCATGGACACGTCTTCCCTGGCCCCGAACGCGCCGCCGACGCCGGCCAGGGTAATGCGCACCTTGTCCTCGGGCAGGCCGAGGCTCGCCGCGACCTGGCCCCGGTCCACGTGCAGCCACTGGGTCGCCACGAACAGCTCGACGCCGCCGTCCTCGGCGGGCACCGCCAGGCCGGATTCCGGGCCGAGAAACGCCTGGTCTTGCATGCCCACCTGGTACTCGCCGCGCACGACCACAGCGGCGTGCGTATCCGGGTTCCCCTTGCGGATCCGCACGTGGCGGACCAGGTTGCCGCCCTCATGCAGGGCGGGCGCGCCCGGCGCCAGGGCCGCGCGCGCGTCGGTCAGCGGCGGCAGCACCCGATAGCCGGCGGTGATTCTGGCCGCCGCCCGGCGCGCCGTTTCCGGGTGGTCGGCCGCTACCAGCGCCACGGGCTCTCCGGCGTACCTGACCTGGCTGGAAGCGAGCACCGGCTGGTCCTTGTGCTCCAGCCCGTAGGTCTGCTGGCCGGGCACGTCGTCGTGGGTCAGCACCGCCGCGACCCCGGGCGTGGCCAGGGCCGCGCCGATGTCCAGGCCGGTGACCAGCGCCCGGGGATGCGGGCTGCGCACGGTGGCGCCCCAGAGCATGCCGTCCAGCCACAGGTCGGAGGAGTAGGCGAACTCTCCGGTCACCTTCTGCCTGCCGTCCGGGCGGGCCGGGCTGTCGCCTACCCCGCCGCGCAGGCCAGGCCCGGCGCGAGTCGCGGTGGCCGCGGAAGTCATCGCCCTGCTCCCAGCCGAAGCCGCGCGGCCCGGACCTCGCGGGCAGCCGTGGTCACGTCGGCCGTACGCAGCTCGCCGCGTTCGACCACGGGCGTGCCGCCGATGAGGAGCAGTTCGAGCGGCGCGGGCGGACCGAAGACGAGCGCGGCCACCGGGTCGCCTCCTGGCTGTCCGTTCAGTCGGCGAGCGACGGCGTCGTGCGCGAGCGTGTCGACCCGCCACAGCGCGATGTCGGCCAGCATGCCCCGCCGCAGCGCGCCGATCTCGTCGGCCCGGCCGAGGCAGCTCGCGCCGCCGCGGGTTCCGATCCAGAGCGCCTGCCGTGCGGTCAGCGCGGCCGGGCCTTGGGAGTCCCTGAGCCTCGCGGCCAGCAGCGCCTGGCGGAGCTCGCCGGCCAGCGACGTGCCTTCGCTGGAGGCAGGCCCGTCGACTCCGAGGCCGACCGCGGCGCCGGCGCTCAGCAGCTGGCGGACGGGGGCGATGCCCGCGCCCAGCCGCGCGTTCGAGCTCGGGCAGTGGGCGACGCAGGTGCCGGTCGTGGCGAACCGCTTGACCGCCGACTCGTCCAGGTGCACGCAATGCGCCAGCCAGACGTCCTCGCCAAGCCAGCCGAGCTCGTCGGCGTACTCAGCGGGCGTGCGGCCGAGCGCCTGCCGGCAGTACGCGTCCTCCTCGCGGGTCTCCGCGAGATGAGTGTGCATCCGGACGCCCAGCCCGCGGGCCAGTTCGGCCGTCTCCCTCATGAGCCTGGGGCTGACCGAGAAGGGGGAGCACGGCGCTACCGCGACCCGCACCATGGCGCCCGGGGAGGGATCGTGGAACCGGCGTACCGCGTCCGCGGTCGCCGCGAGCGCCGCGTCGGGGTCCTCCACGATCTCGTCGGGCGGCAGCCCGCCGGCGGACCGGCCCAGATCCATCGAACCCCGGCAGGGATGGAACCGCAGGC
>JASHVM010000279.1:0-3438 GCA_030044595.1 Streptosporangiaceae bacterium | reverse complement strand
GCTCACGGACGAGGAGGCGGTTCGGGCGTGGAGTGGACGGGCGCGCGGTACGCGGACAAGCCGACGGTCGAGGTGCCGATCGTGATCGCCGCCCCGCCGGAGCGGGTGTGGGAGCTCGTCTCGGACATCGGGCTGATGCCGCGGACGAGTCCCGAGCTGCAGTCGGTGGAATGGCTGGACGGCCGCAGCGGACCGGGCCCCGGGGCTCGTTTCGAGGGCCGCAACAAGCACGAGGCGTTCGGGGAATGGTCCACGGTTTGCGTGGTCGTGGAGTACGAGCCCCCTCGCGTGTTCGCCTGGGCGGTCGGGGATCCGGACTACCCCTCCGCGATCTGGCGGTTCAGCCTCGAACCGCAGCCCCGCGGTGGCACGCTGCTGCGACAGTGGGTGCAGATGGGCCCGGGTCGTTCGGGGCTCTCGTCCGCCATCGATCGCATGCCCGACAAGGAGCAGAAGATCGTCTTCGTGCGCCTGCGGGAATTCGAGGCCAACATGAACAGCACTCTCGCGGCGATCAAGCAGCTGGCCGAAGACACCGGACAGACGCCCGGGTAATGCGTACGTCGACCACGATCGAGGCGTCCGGGGGCAGCTGGCCGGAGACGGTCGAATTCATCCGCGAGGCGGAAAAGCTCGGGATGGATATCTGCTGGGTGGCCGAGGCATGGGGTTCGGAGGCCCCGTCCGCCCTGGGGTACCTGGCCGCGCGAACCGAGCGCATCCTGCTCGGCTCCGGGATCATCCAGCTCGGCACGCGGACGCCGACGGCCATCGCGCAGGCGGCGATCACGTTGTCCAACATGTCCGACGGGCGTTTCCTGCTGGGGCTGGGGGCATCCGGGCCGCAGGTGATCGAGGGCCTGCACGGCGTGCCGTTCGCCCGGCCGCTGTCGCGCATGCGGGAGACGGTCGAGATCGTCCGGCTGGCCGCCACGGGCGAGAAGGTCTCGTTCGCCGGGCGGGAGTTCACGATTCCGCTGCCGGGCGGCGATGCGCGGCCGATGCGGCTGTCGACGCGCTCGGCTTACCCCATCCCGATCTACCTGGCCACCTTGTCACCGCGGATGCTCCGGCTGACCGGGGAGATCGCGGACGGCTGGCTGGGGACGAGCTTCGTACCGGAGGGAGCAGACCGGGCGTACTTCGACCACCTGGACGCCGGGCTGGCCGACGCCGGCCGTTCGCGGGCCGACCTCGACATCTGCCAGGGCGCCGAGGTGGCGTTCGCCGAGGACGAGCAGTCGCTGCGCGCCCTGGTGGCGGCCCGGAAGCCCGGACTGGCCTTCAGCTTGGGCGGGATGGGTTCGGCCAGCACGAACTTCTACAACGACGCCTACAGCCGCCAGGGCTGGGCGGAGACCGCCGCCGCCGTCCGGGAGCGCTGGCAGGCCGGCGACCGGGACGGCGCGGCCGGGCTGGTCACCGACGAGATGGTATTGGGCACCACGCTGATCGGGACCGAGGACATGGTGCGGGAGCGGCTGCGGGTCTGGCGCGACGCCGGGGTCGACACCGTCCGCCTGTACCCGGCCGGCGACACCCTCGGCGACCGGCTCGAGACCCTGGGCCGGGCCCTGGACCTGGTCCGCGCGATCGAGCCGACGCCGCGGCCCCCGGGTCAGCGCAGGCCGGCGTAGAAGCCGCGGATGTCGTCGGCCAGGACCTGCGGTTCCTGGTGAGCCGCGTAGTGGCCGCCAGGCTCGGAGTGCACGGTCCACTGCACGATGTTCTTGTGGTCGCGTTCGGCAAAGCGCCGGACGCCGGAGAAGTCGCCCGCGAAGCCCGCGACCCCGAGCGGAACCACGGTCGGCTCGGACGCGCGGGGCGCCTTGGCGTTCTCGTAGTAGAAGCGGATAGACGAGCCGCCGGTGTTCGTGAGCCAGTAGAGGGTGACGTTGCTCAAGATGAAGTCGTTGTCCAGGCTCCGCCCACCCATCGCGTCGTCGTCCATGAGCTGGGCGTTCCAGCCGAGCAAGCCGACCGGGGAATCGGCCAGGGCGTGCGCGAGCGTCTGCGGCTGCTGGGAATGCAGCTGGTTGAACGAGAACTTGGTCTCCATGAACCACTGCAGCTTCTGCATGGCCGCCATGTCCTCGGCGGACATATCGGCGAATTCGGCCGGGTCGCCGGACGGGAAGGAGAAGACCTGCGTCACGTGCACCCCGGTCACGCGCTCCGGGTCGAGCCGGCCGATCTCCGGGGAGAGCATCGAGCCGGCGTCGTTTCCGGCCGCACCGTAGCGCTCATAACCCAGGCGGCGCATCAGCTCGGCCCACGCGGCGGCCGTGCGCTGGGTGCCCCAGCCGCGGTCGGTGAGCGGGGCCGAGAACGCGAATCCGGGCAGTGAGGGGATCACCAGGTCGAAGGCGATAGCCGGGTCCCGGCCGTAGGCGCGGGGATCGGTCAGCGGGCCGATGACGTCCAGGTACTCCGCGACCGAGCCGGGCCAGCCGTGCGTCAGGATCAGCGGCAGGGCATCCGGTTCCGGCGACTTGACCTGCAGGAAGTGGATGAGTTGCCCGTCGATCTCGGTGATGAACTGCGGGTAGGAGTTGAGCCTGGCCTCGAACGACCGCCAGTCGTAGCCCTCACGCCAGTACTCCACCAGCGACTGCAGCCACGACAGGCTCACCCCGTAGCCCGGGCCGGAACCCGGGATTCCGCTGGTCCAGCGCACCCGGCCCAGCCGGGACCGGAGGTCATCCAGGCTCTCCTGGCTGGCGGTGACGCGGAAGGGACGGATCTCGTGGCTCGCGCTCATGACGGAAACCCCCGTTTTCGGTGCGACGCGCTCGTCGGGCAGGATGGGCAGTCCCGATCATTCCGTTCGGGTTCACTGGGCAACAGCGCCGATTCCGCCATTTTGCGGCGAATTCAGGACACCTCCCCGAAGGTGCTCCGGTACGCCGCGGGCGCGGTCCCGGTGAACCGCCGGAAGTGCGGGCGCAGTGCGGCGGCCGAGGAGAAGCCGCAGCGCCGCGCCACCTCCTCCACCGGCAGCCGGGTGGATTCCAGCAGTTGCTGGGCGCGCAGCACCCGCTGATGGGTCAGCCAGGTCAACGGCGCGGTTCCGGTGATCTCGCGGAACCGCCGGTCGAAATTGCGCCTGCTCATCTGCGCCCGTCGGGCGAGCAGCTCGACCGGCAGGGGCTGCTCGAGCTGCCCCAGCGCCCAGGTGACGGTTTCGCCGACCGGGTCGGTCTCGTCGAGCTCAAGGCCCGGCTGCTCGATGTACTGCGCCTGCCCGCCGGACCTGTGCGGCGGCACCACCATGTAACGGGCCAGGCGGTTAGCCAGGTCCGCGCCGCAGTAGCTCCTCAGCAGGTGCAGACCCAGGTCCAGGCCGGCCGCGCCGCCGCCGGCGGTGAGGACGTCACCGTCGTCGATGAACAGCAGCCCCGGCTGAACCCGGACCTTCGGGAACATCTGAGCCAGCAG
>JASHVM010000278.1:0-14149 GCA_030044595.1 Streptosporangiaceae bacterium | reverse complement strand
TCCAGGAGCTGACCGACCTGCCGCTGGTCATCGACTCCTCGATCATCGAGGTGCTCGAGGCCGGCCTGGCCGCGTACCACGGCAAGGCGCTGGTCAACTCGGTGACCGCCGAGGACGAGCGGCTGGAGGCGATCCTGCCGCTGGTGAAGAAGTACGGCGCCGCCGTGATCGGCCTGCCCAACGACGAGGAGGAAATCCCCGAGGAGCCGGCCAGGCGGGTCGAGCTGGCCCGCAAGCTCATCCACGTCGCCACCGAGAAGTACAAGATCGCGATCGAGGACATCGTCATCGACCCGCTGGCCATGCCGGTCGGCGCCGACACCCTGCATCCCGGCCGGACGCTGGAGACGATTGCCCTGCTCAAGGACGAGTTCGGGGTGAACACCACGCTGGGCGCCTCGAACGTGAGCTTCGGCATGCCGGACCGGCACGCGATCGGCGCGGCATTCCTGCCCATCGCCATCAGCCACGGGCTGACCAGCGCCATCATGGACGCGCGCTCGGCGCAGATCGTCCGTTCGGTCAAGGCCGCCGACCTGGTGCTCAACCGCGACGAGTGGGGCGCGAGCTGGATCGCCGCGCACCGCGCCCAGCAGGCCAGGGAGCAGGCAGAGGCGCGAGCGCAGCAGGGTGCCCCGTGAGCGCCCCCGCGGCATTCCGGACGGCGCGCACATCCGGGGCTGCGCAGTGACGGTAACCGATGACGTAACACCCGGGCCCGTTCGGGTCAATCTGACCTTCAACGAGCGCCCGGTGCGGGTCCCGTACGGCGTGACCCTGTTCGACGCGGCCAGCTGGAACGGCATCGCGATCGACTCGACCTGCGGCGGCCACGGCACGTGCAAGAAGTGCCGGATCAGGATCGCGGACGACCCGCCCGTGCCGACCAGCCTGGACATCAGGGCCTACACCAGCCAGGAGCTGAAGGAGGGCTGGCGGCTGGCCTGCCGCACCCCGGCCACGCGCGATACCCGGGTCGAGGTGCCGCCGCTGACCACCCGCCCGAAGGCCGCCACGGTCGGCGTCGGCCGGCAGGTCATCCTGCGCCCGGCGGTGCAGAAGCGGTACCTGGACCTCGCCGAGCCGAGCCTGGCCGACCAGGCCAGCGACCTGGAGCGGGTGCTGGCCCAGCTCGAGGACCTCGAGCCGAGAGCCGAGCTGTCCGTGCTCAAGACCCTCGGGCAGACGCTGCGCGCGGCCGACTACAAGGTCACCGCGGTGGTCGTGGACGACGTGCTGATCGCGGTCGAGCCCGGCGACACCACCGCGCGCCGGTTCGGCCTCGCCTTCGACCTCGGCACCACCACGGTGGTGGCGACGCTGCTGGACCTGTCCACCGGCACCCCCGTCGCGGTGGAGTCCGCGCTGAACAAGCAGCAGCCGTTCGGCGCCGACGTGATCACCAGGATCAGCGCCACCATGATGGACGCCGGCGCCCTGGACAAGCTGCAGCAGCTCGCCGCCGAAACCCTCGCCGAACTCGCCCGGGCGGCCTGCGCGGCGGGCGGCGTCCAGCCGGACGAGGTGTACGAGGTCGCGCTGGCCGGCAACGCCACCATGACCCACCTGGTCCTCGGCATCGACCCCGAGCCGCTCGGCATGGCGCCGTTCATCTTGTCCACCCGGCTGTTCCCCGAGGTGCTCGCGGCCGACCTGGGCCTGGCGGGCGCCGTCCATCCCCGCGCCCGCGCGGTGGTGTTCCCCGCCTTCGGCGCCTACGTGGGCGGTGACATCACGGCCGGGCTGCTGGCCAGCGGGATGGACCGGGACCCCAGGGTCCGGCTGTTCGTCGACATCGGCACCAACTGCGAGATCGTCCTCGGCAGCCGGGAGTGGCTGCTGGCCACCGCGGCGCCGGCCGGGCCCGCGTTCGAGGGCGCCGCGATCCGGTGCGGGATGCGCGCCGCCGAGGGCGCGATCGAGGTGGTCACGATGACCGCCGGCGACCTCAGCGTCAAGGTGATCGGCGACGCCGAACCGCAGGGGCTGTGCGGCTCTGGCCTGGTCGACGCGGTGACCGGGCTGGTCAGGGTCGGCCTGCTCGATTCCTCCGGCCGGTTCGTCAGCGAGGACGAGGCGCAGGCCAAGACCCCCGGCCTGGCCGGCCGGCTCACCACGATCGGCCAGGAGCGGGTGTTCGTGCTGCACTGGCGGGGCGCCGCCGAGGACAGCATCTACCTGTCCCAGCGCGACGTCCGCGAGCTGCAGTTCGCCAAGGCGGCGATCGCGACCGGCTGGCGGATCCTGCTCGAGGAGGCGGGCCTGGCCGAGGACGACGTCAAGCAGGTGCTGCTGGCCGGGTCGTTCGGCAGCTACCTCTCCCCGGCCAGCGCGATCAGGATCGGCCTGGTCCCCAAGGTCCCCGTCCAGCGCGTGGTATCGGCCGGCAACGTGGCCGGCGAGGGCGCGAAGATGGCGCTGCTCAGCCTGCGCGAGCGGGCGGGCGGCCTGGCGCTGCTGGAGGAGGTGAGGTATGTCGAGCTCTCCGACCGCGCCGACTTCAACGACCGCTTCGTCGATCAGCTGCCGTTCCCCCCGGGGGGCTAGGGGGGTCGTCCCCCCCGGCGGGCAGCAAGTTGAGATCCTCGCCTGCGGCGCGCTGGCCGGGCACGTCCGCGAGATCGCGGCCCGCCGCGGCTGGCCGGTCACCGTACGGTCCCTGCCCGCCCTGCTGCACAACCGGCCGCAGAAAATCTCTTTTCTGGCCGAACGGTACGTGGTATCAGCCCTGGGCTCGGGGCGCACGGTCGTCCTGGCGTACGCCGACTGCGGCACCTACGGCGCGCTGGACCAGCTGTGCGCCAGGTACGGCGTGCGGCGGCTGCCCGGGCTGCACTGCTACGACGTATTCGCCGGCGCGCCCGGCCTCGCGGCCATGTTCGAGGCCGAACCCGGCACCTACGTCCTCACCGACTTCCTGCTGCGCAGCTTCCGCCGCAGCGTGCTGGCCGAGCTCGGCCTGGACAAGTACCCGCAGCTGTGGCCCGACTACTTCGGCCACTACCGGCGGCTGGTATGGCTGGCGCAGCAGCCCTCGGCGGCGCTGGAGGCCGAGGCCGGCCGGGTGGCGGCGCTGTTCGGTCTCCCGCTTGTCCGGGTCGACACCGGGGTCAGCCGGCTCGAGCGGGAGCTGTCCCGGCTGGTCGAGGAGGCGCCGTGAGCGGCCTGGACGCGCTCTTGCGCAGCCCGCGGTTCGAGGTACTCCCGACCAAGGGCACCGAGCAGGCGGTGCTGGAATGGGTACCGGCCGGGATGACGGTGACCGTGACCGCGTCGCCGGTCAAGGGCCTGGAGCCGACCATCGACCTCGCCGAGAAGCTCGCGGGCCGCGGCTACCGGGTGGTCCCGCACCTGGCGGCCCGTTCGGTGGCCGGCGACGCGCACCTGGCGGACATCGTGGCCCGGCTGAAGGCGTGCGGCGTAGACGACGTGTTCGTGCCGGGCGGGGACGCAACCCATCCGGCCGGGCCGTTCGACAGCGCGCTGCCGCTGCTCGAGCGGCTGACCGAGATGGGCCGGCCGTTCAGCCGGATCGGCATCACCGGCTACCCGGAAAGCCACCCCAAGATCCACGACGACATCACCATCCAGGCGATGTGGGACAAGCGCAAGTACGCCACCTACATCGTCAGCAACGTCTGCTTTGACGCGGCGGCGCTCGGCCGCTGGATCCAGCGGATCAGGGCCCGCGGCGTAACGCTGCCGCTGTACGTGGGGCTGGCCGGCCCGGCCGAGCGGACCCGGCTGCTGCGGATGGCCGCGGTGGCCGGCGCGTCGGAGTCGGCCCGGTTCATCACCAGGCACCCGGGCTGGATCCTGCGGTTCTGGGTGCCCGGCGGCTACAGCCCGGACCGGATGCTCGACCGCGCGGCGGCCGTGCTGACCGCGCCCGACACGGGCGTGGCCGGTCTGCACCTGTTCACGTTCAACCAGCTCCAGCAGGCCGAGCGATGGCGCAGAGCAGCCCTGGAGCGCATGGGAATCGACCATCACTATCCACTGGCGGGATGACCCTCATGACTGACACTCCGGCGCGGGCCAGCGCCGTCATCATCGGCGCCGGCATCGTCGGCAACAGCCTCGTCCATCACCTGGCGCAGCTCGGCTGGACGGAGCTGGTCCTGGTGGACAAGGGACCGATGCCGAACCCGGGCGGCTCGACCGGCCACGCGTCCAACTTCGTCTTCCCGATCGAGTACTCGAAGATGATGTTCGAGCTGACCACGGACAGCACCGAGCAGTACCAGGAGCTCGGCGTGTTCACGCAAAGCGGCGGGATCGAGGTGGCCCGGACCCAGGCGCGCATGCAGGAGCTGCGCAGGCGCTGCTCCCAGGCCAAGGCGTGGGGCATCCCGGCCGAGCTGGTCACGCCCGGCGAGGTGAACAAGCTGGTGCCCTACCTGGATGAGTCGGTCATCCTCGGCGGCGCGCACTTCCCCACCGTGGGCGTGGTGGACTCGCTGCGGGCCGGGACGCTGATGCGCGAGGCAGCGCAGCGGGCGGGCGCGCTCACCGTGCTGGCGGGCACCGAGGTGTACGGCATCTCGGTGGCCGGCGGCCGGGTGCGCGCCGTGACGACCAGCCAGGGCGACATCGAGACCGAGCACGTCGTCATCTGCTGCGGCGTCTGGTCGCCCCGGATCGCCCGGATGGCCGGCGCCAGGCTCGCGCTGACCCCGGTCGTGCACCAGATGATCAGCGTCGGCCCGATCGCGCTGTTCGCCGACACGCCGGGGGAGATCTCCTACCCGATCGTCCGCGACGTGGACACCAACATGTACGAGCGCCAGCACGGCGGCGACATGGAGGTCGGCTCGTACGCGCACCGCCCGATCGTCGTCCCGCCGGACGAGATCCCCTCCATCGAGGAATCGGTGCTCTCGCCCACCGAGATGCCGTTCACCCAGGAGGACTTCGACCCGCAGCTGGAGCAGGCGCTCGAGCTGATGCCCGAACTGCTCGGCGACGAGCGGGCCGGCATCAGGTACGCGATCAACGGCCTGATCTCGATGACCCCGGACGGGCACCCGCTGCTCGGCGAGATGCCGGAGGCCAGGGGGCTGTGGTCGGCCGCGGCGAGCTGGATCAAGGAAGGCCCGGGCTGCGGGCGCGCGGTGGCCGAGCTCATGTCCGGCCGGGTACCCACGCTCGACGTGCACGAGGCCGACGCGGCGCGGTTCTACCCGTGCCAGCGCACCGTGGCCCACGTCCGCGCCCGGGCCCGCGAGGGCTTCAACAAGATGTACGGCATCGTGCACCCGGCCGAGCAGTGGGAATCCAGCCGGCCGGTCCGGGTCAGCCCGATGTACGAGCGGGAACGTGGGCTCGGCGCCTACTTCTACGAGACCGCGGGCTGGGAGCGGCCGCACTGGTACGCCTCCAACGAGACCTTGCTGGACCGGTACGCGGGCCGACTGATGGAGCGCCCGGCGGAATGGGAGGCGCGCTGGTGGTCGCCGGTCATCAACGCCGAGCACCTGGCCATGCGGGACGCCTGCGCCCTGGTCGACCTGTCCGCCTTCGCCGTCCTGGAGATATCCGGGCCCGCCGCGCTGGAGGCGGTGCAGACGCTGGCGGTCGCGCAGATGAACGTCGCGATCGGCCGCGTGGTCTACACCTCGTGGCTGGACGAGGACGGCGGGTTCCGGGCCGACCTGACCGTCATGCGCCTGGCCCCGGACCGGTTCCGGGTCGTGACCGGCGGCGCGACCGGGATGTCCGACGCCAAGTGGATCAGCGACCACCTGCCTGACGGCGCCTTCCTCGCCGACCTCACCTCGGCCTGGACGACGATCGGGCTGTGGGGCCCGCGAGCCAGGGACGTGCTGGCCTCGGTGACCGACGACGACGTCTCGCACGCGGGGTTCGGGTTCGGCACCTGCCGCGAGATCGAGGCCGGCGGCATCGTGGTGCTCGCCTCGCGCATCTCCTACGTCGGCGAGCTCGGCTGGGAACTGCACGTGCCGATCGAGCAGGGCGCCCGGCTGTGGGACGCCTTGTGGGAAGCGGGCCGGCCGCACGGGCTGGTGCCGGCCGGGATCGGCGTGTACGGGACCACCGGACGGCTGGAGAAGGGGTACCGCGCGTTCGGCTTCGAGCTCACGCCCGACTACACGCTGACCGAAGCCGGCATGACCCGGCCGAAGGTGAAGGAGCAGCCGTTCATCGGCAAGGACGCCTACCTGCGGCAGCGGGCCGAACCGCCGTGCGCGGTGCTGTGCACGCTGACCGTGGACTCGCACACCTCGGCGGACGGCAGGCCGCGCTACATGCTCGGCGGCGAGCCGGTGCTCTCGCCGGCCGGCGAGCGGCTGGTCGACGCCAAGGGACGGCCGTCGTACGTGACCAGCGCGGGCTCGGGCCCGTCGGTGGGTAAGCACCTGCTGATGGCGTACCTGCCCGCGGAGTTCGCGGTCGAGGGCGGCTCCCTGCTCGTGGAGTACATGGGCGAGCAGTACCCGGTCACGGTCGCGGTAGCCGGTTCCACCCCGCTGTTCGATCCCGAGAACACGCGGGTCAGGAGCTAGCCGGCATGGACATACTCGTCTGCGTCAAGCGCGTCCCCACCGTGGGCGGCAAGATCGCGGTTACCCCCGACGGGCAGGAGGTCGACACCCGGATGTCCGGGTTCTCCGTCAGCCCGCACGAAGAATGCGCGGTCGAGGAGGCGGTGCAGATCACCGAGCGCCTCGGCGGGACCGTGTCCGTGCTCACCCTGGGCCCCGAGGCATCGGTCGACCAGCTGCGGGACGCGCTCGCGCTGGGCGCGGGGCGGGCCATGCTGCTGGATACCGGCGGCCGGGAGTTCGGGCCGATCGCCACCGCCGCCGCCATCGCGGCCGAGGTCCGGGAGCACGGGTACGACCTCGTGCTGCTCGGCAACGAGGCGGCCGACACCGGCGACTACCAGGTCGGCATCCGGCTTGCCCACGAGCTTGGCTGGCCGGTGGCTACCGGGATCAAGAACCTTTCGGCATCCCCCGATCGCGTCGTGGCCCGCCGGGAGTACCGCGGAGCGGAAGAGGCGTACGAGCTGGCGCTGCCCGCGGTGGTCACGGTCAAGGAGGGCATCAACCTGCCGCGGTACCCGTCGCTGCCGGGACGGCTGCGGGCCAAGCGCGCGGCGATCGAGCGCTCCTCGCCGGCCTGGGCGCCGGAGGGGCTACGCAAGGAGGCGCTCCGGGTGCCCGCTTCCAGCCAGCACCAGGCCACCGTGCTGGGCAACGGCGTCGACGCGGTCCCCGACCTGGTCCGCGTCCTGGATGAACTGGGGGTCTTGTCGTGACCGCCCTGTGCCTGATCGAACTCGACGGCGCCGAACCCGCTGACGTGTCCTTGCGTGCCCTCACCCTGGCCCGCTCGCTGGGCGGCGACGTCAACGCGGTGCTGTTCGCCGACGCCGCGCCGCAGGTGACCCTGGCCAGTTACGGGGTTACCGCCGCCTATCTCGTCGAGCCCTCGGCGCTGGAGGGGTACGCGCCGCTGGCCTGGGCGCGGGTCCTGGCCGCGCTGGCCGCGGAGACGGGCGCGACCGCCGTGCTCGCGGCCGGCACCGACCGCGGTCACGAGGTGCTGGCCCATCTCGGCGCGATCACCGCCCTGCCCATGGCCGCGAACTGCACGCAGGTCACCCCCGACGGCCAGGGCGCGCACCGGCTGGTCCGGCAGCGCTGGGCGGGCCTGCTCCTGGAGGACGCGGTCCTCGAGGCACCCGTCGCGCTGCTGACCGTGGCCACCGACGCGGTGCCGGCCGTTTCAGCGGAGACGCCGGCCGCCATCCAGGTGCACGTCCACAAGCCCGAACTGGCCGAGGCCGACCTCCGGGTGCGGGCCGCCGAGTCGCCCGCCGGCGCGGGAGGCATGTCGCTGGCCACCGCGCGGGTCGTGGTCGGCGGCGGCCGCGGCGTCGGCGGTCCCGACGGCTTCGCCCCGCTCGAGGAGCTGGCCGAGCTGCTCGGCGGCGTGGTCGGCGTCTCCCGCGTCGTCACCTCCGAAGGCTGGCGCCCGCACAAGCAGCAGGTCGGCCAGACCGGTACCAAGATCACCCCGGAGCTCTACCTCGCCTGCGGGATCAGCGGCGCCATCCAGCACATCGCGGGCTGCGCGGGCGCCAAGCACATCATCGCGATCAACACCGACCCGGGCGCCCCCATCCTCGCCCACGCCGACTACGCCGTCGTCGGCGACCTGCACCAGGTAATCCCCGCCCTGGTGACCGCGCTGCGCACCCGCTGACACCGGCTTGGCCGGCCAGAGTTCGCTGTGACCGCGGCCGGATGGGACAGTGGTGATGGTCGCAACGAACGTTCAGCGCGAGGAATGGGGAACCTTTGGCGGCGAATGCCGTATGGCCGGGCGACAGCTACCCCCTCGGGGCCACCTATGACGGCGCCGGGACCAACTTCGGGTTGTTCTCCGAGGTAGCCGAGCGGGTCGAACTGTGCCTGTTCGACGACGGCGGGACCGAGACCAGGGTCGACCTGCACGAGGTGGACGGGTTCGTCTGGCACGGCTACCTGCCCGGCATCGGCCCGGGTCAGCGGTACGGCTACCGGGTGCACGGGCCCTACGACCCGGCCAACGGGCAGCGCTGCAACCCGGCCAAGTTGCTGCTCGACCCGTACGCCAAGGCCATCGAGGGCAGCGTCACCTGGGGCCAGCCGGTGTTCTCCTATACCTTCGGGCACACGGACCGGCGCAACAACGCCGACTCCGCGCCGTACGTCCCGCGCTCGGTGGTGATCAACCCGTACTTCGACTGGAACCTCGACCGACCGCCGCGGACGCCCTACCACGAGACCGTCATATACGAGGCGCACGTCCGCGGCCTGACCAAACAGCACCCGGTCGTCGCTCAGGAGCAGCGCGGTACCTACCTGGGCCTGGCCCACCCGGCGGTCATCGCGCACCTGCACGGGCTCGGCATCACCGCGATCGAACTGATGCCCGTGCACCAGTTCATCACCGACAGCCACCTGGCCGACCGGGGCCTGCGCAACTACTGGGGTTACAACACCATCGGCTTCCTGGCTCCGCACAACGCCTACGCCGCGAGCGGCAGGCGCGGGGAGCAGGTGCAGGAGTTCAAGTCCATGGTCCGCACCCTGCACCAGGCCGGGATCGAGGTGATCCTCGACGTGGTCTACAACCACACCGCCGAGGGCAACCACCTGGGTCCGACACTGTCCTTCCGCGGCATCGACAACGCCGCCTACTACCGGCTCGTGGACGACGACCGGCGTTACTACATGGACACCACCGGCACCGGGAACAGCCTGCTCATGAGGCACCCGCACGTGCTGCAGATGATCATGGACTCGCTGCGGTACTGGGTGCTCGAGATGCACGTGGACGGGTTCCGGTTCGACCTGGCCGCCGCGCTCGCCCGTCAGTTCCACGAGGTGGACCGGCTGTCCGCGTTCTTCGACCTGGTCCAGCAGGACCCGGTGGTTTCCCAGGTCAAGCTCATCGCGGAACCCTGGGACGTGGGCGACGGCGGCTACCACGTCGGCAACTTCCCGCCGCTGTGGAGTGAATGGAACGGGAAGTACCGGGACACGATCCGCGACTTCTGGCGCGGCCAGCACGCCACGCTGCCGGAGTTCGCGTACCGGCTCACCGGGTCCAGCGACCTCTACCAGCAAGACAGCCGCCGCCCGGTCGCCTCGGTCAACTTCGTCACCAGCCATGACGGCTTTACCCTGCAGGACCTGGTTTCCTACGACCGCAAGCACAACGAGGCCAACGGCGAGGACGGCAGGGACGGCACCGACGACAACCGGTCGTGGAACTGCGGCGTCGAAGGCCCGACTGGCGACGTCGCGGTGCGCGCGTTGCGGGCACGGCAGAAACGCAACTTCCTCACCACGCTGCTGGTGTCGCAGGGAGTCCCGATGCTGCTCGCGGGGGACGAGATGGGGCGCACCCAGGAAGGCAACAACAACGCCTACTGCCAGGACAACGAGATCTCCTGGATGAACTGGGCGGTCCGGGCGGAGGAGGACCGGGAGCTGCTCGAGTTCGCCCGCAGGCTCATCCGGCTGCGCGCCGAACACGCGGTGTTCCGCCGCCGGAGGTTCTTCCGCGGCCGCGCGGTCCGCGGCGGGCGCCAGCGGCTGGGCGACATCGCGTGGCTCACGCTGGCCGGCGAGGTGATGACCGACCACGACTGGGACGCCGGATTCGCCAAGTCCCTTACCGTGTTCCTGAACGGCCGGGCGATCAGCGAACCGGACCGGCGCGGTGAGCGAATCCAGGACGACTCCTTCCTGCTGCTGTTCAACGCCAGCGAGCAGGATCTCGCCTTCACCATCCCGCCGCGCCGTTACGGCCCGCGGTGGGCCAGGACCCTGGACACGGCGATGCCGGAGGCGGAGTTTGAACATGAGAGCGCCGTCAAGCCGGGAGACGTGATTACGGTGATCAACCGCTCCATGCAGCTGCTACGCCGTGGCTGAGGCGGCCGCCGGGGGCCTCGGCGTCCCGGTCTCCACGTACCGGCTGCAGCTGCGAGCCGGGTTCGGGTTCAGGCAGGCGGCCGAACTGGCCGACTATCTTGCCGCGCTGGGCGTATCGCACGCCTACCTGTCGCCGATCCTGCAGGCCGATCCGGGGTCCCCGCACGGATACGACGTCGTGGACCACTCGCGGGTCTCGACCGACCTCGGCGGCGAAGACGAGTTCCGCGCGATGGTGAAGCAGTTCCACGGGCACGGCCTCGGAGTGGTGGTCGACGTGGTACCCAACCACATGGCCCGGCCGACCCCCGAGTCGCTCAACAAGCAACTGTGGTCGGTGCTGTACCGGGGGAGGGCATCGGAGTACGCGCGCTGGTTCGACGTCGACTGGGACGCGCAGGAGGGCAAGCTGCTCATGCCCATCCTGGCCGGGCCGCTGGAGAGCTGCCTGGGCGATCTGGTCATCGACACGGCCCCGAGGACGCCGGAGAGCGCGGAGCACCGCGGTCCGGTGCTCCGCTATTTCGACCACGTGCTGCCGCTCCGGGACGGCGTGGCCGACCTGCCCCTCGGCGTGCTGCTGGCCCAGCAGCACTACCGGCTCAGCGGCTGGCGCGACGCGGCGACCCAGCTCAACTGGCGGCGGTTCTTCGACGTCGACACGCTCATCGCGATCCGGGCTGAGGATCCCGACGTATTCGCCGCCACCCACCGGGTGCTGTTGCGCCTGTTCGACGAGGGCCTGATCGACGGCCTGCGCATCGACCACCCCGACGGGCTGGCTGACCCCGACGGCTACCTGCGGCGGCTGCACGAGGCCACCGGCGGCGCCTGGATCGTGGTCGAGAAGATCCTGGCCTACGGGGAGGAGCTGCCGGCCTGGCGCTGCGCAGGCACCACGGGCTACGACGCGCTCGCCCTGGTCGGCGGGCTGTTCGTCGACCCCGCCGGGGGCGAGCCGCTGACCGAGGAGTACGTCCGCTTCTGTGTTGCCTCGGGGGGAGCGATCCCCCCCAGACCCCCCCTGCTTACGGGGGGCTTCCCGCCCCCCGTGCCCCCTGGGGGGAGACCCATCCCCCCAGACCCCCCTTGGGCGGGCTTCCCGCTCCCTGTGCCCTCTGGGGTGGAACCCGTCGCCCCAGACCCCCCTTGGGCGGGCTCCGCGCTCCCCGTGCCCCCTGACCCGCCGGGGCGCAGCTTCGCCGACGTGGCCACGGAAGCCAAGCGGTACGTCGCCAGCGGCGTCTTCACGGCCGAGGTGTCCCGCCTGACCCGTCTGTTCGCCCGTGCGGCCTACCCGGGCCTCGACGGCTTCGGCCCCGCCGACGTGCACGAGGTGCTCGTCGCGCTGCTGGCCGCATTCGGCGTGTACCGCGGTTACGTGACCCCGGGCGAGCCGCCGCCCGGCTCCTCGGTGCTGGCGGTGACGGCGGCCACCTCATCCGCGCGCGGGCGCCTGGACCCGCGGCTGCATCCCGCGCTGGACGCCGTGT
The DNA here is from genome assembly GCA_030044595.1 of Streptosporangiaceae bacterium. Classification (GTDB taxonomy): domain Bacteria; phylum Actinomycetota; class Actinomycetes; order Streptosporangiales; family Streptosporangiaceae; genus Palsa-504. The sequence continues at coordinate 2,199 of JASHVM010000278.1, read as the reverse complement.
GCGCGGCCGTACTCGGCCTCGGCGAGGCCGCTCAGGACGCGTCGCAGCGCGCGGCCCGCGACGAGCTGATCGTGCGGTTCGGCCAGACCACCGGCCCTGTGCTGGCCAAGGGGGTGGAGGACACCGCGTTCTACCGCTGGTCGCGGCTGGCCGCGCTGAACGAGGTAGGCGGCGATCCGGACATCTTCGGGATCAGCCCGGCAGAGTTCCACGTCGCGGCCGGCCGCCTCGCCGGGCGGTGGCCCACCACGCTGACCGCGTTGTCCACGCACGACACCAAACGCCAGGAAGACGTCCGCGCCCGGCTGGCGGTACTCGCCGAATGGCCGCAGGAATGGGCGCACCAGGTCGCCGAGTGGCACGGCCTGGCCCTGTGCCTCACCGACGGCGTGGCGGCCCAGGTCACGCAGCGGGCACCCGAGCCCGACCTGGAGTACCTGCTGTGGCAGACGCTGGTCGGCGCCTGGCCAGCAGGCCCCGAACGGGTCCGCGAGTACTTGCGTAAGGCCATGCGCGAGGCGAAAACGCGGACATCTTGGACCACGCCGGATCCGGGCTACGAATCGGCGGTGCTCGGCCTGGCCGACGCGGTCCTGGGCGACCCGGAACTGACCGCCGCCATCGCGGGCTTCGTGGCCAGGATCGCGCCGGATGCGCGGGTCAACTCCCTCGGCGCCAAGCTCGTCCAGCTCACCATGCCCGGGGCGGCCGACATCTACCAGGGCTGCGAGCTGGTCGGCTTGTCGCTGGTCGATCCGGACAACCGCCGGCCAGTCGACTACCAGCGCCGCCGGCGCCTGCTCGCCGCGCTGCAGGCCGGCCCGGGCCAGACGGTCCTCGGTGGCCTGGCGGCTGGCCTGGACGCGGAGAAGCTGCTCGTGACCTCGCGCGCGCTGTGGCTGCGCCGCGATCATCCGGACTGGTTCGTCGGCGGCTACACCCCGCTGGCCGCCGAGGGTGAGGCCGCCGAGCACGCGGTCGCCTTCTCGCGCGGCGAGCACGCGGTCACCGTGGCCACCCGGCTGCCCGCCGGCCTGCGCCGCCGCGGCGGCTGGGCCGATACCGCCCTGCCCCTGCCCGAACTCCACTGGCGCGACGTGCTGACCGGCACCAGGCACGCCGGCCTGCGTCCGCTTTTGGCCGAGCTGACCCGGCTTCTCCCGGTGGCGCTGCTCATCCCGGAGCGGATCTACCTTGAAGAGCGGGACCGGCTCGCGGACGGGGGCGTCCCATGACCACGTTCAGCGTCTGGGCTCCGGCCGCCGCCAAGGTCGAGGTGGAAGTCGCGGGACAGCGGTACCCGATGAGCCAGGAAGGCTCCGGGCCCGGCTCCGAATGGTGGAGTATCGACGTACCGGACGTCAGCGCCGGCATCGACTACGGGTTCAGGCTGGATGCCGGCGAGGTGCTGCCGGACCCGCGGTCCCTGCGACAGCCGTTCGGCGTCAAGGGCTTGAGCTGCACCTACGACCAGTCGGCGTTCAGCTGGACGGACCGCAGCTGGCGCGGCGGGCCGCTGCACGGGTCGGTGATCTACGAGCTGCACATCGGCACCTTCACCGCCCAGGGCACGTTCGACGCCGCCATCGGACGCCTGGATCACCTGCGGCAACTAGGCGTGCACACCGTCGAGCTGATGCCGGTCGCGGCGTTTCCCGGGCAGCACGGCTGGGGCTACGACGGGATCAACCTGTGGGCGGTGCACGAGCCGTACGGCGGCCCGGACGGGCTGAAGCGATTCGTCGACGCCTGCCACGCGCGCGGCCTGGCCGTCCTGCTCGACGTGGTGTACAACCACGTCGGGGTCGGCAACCGGCTCGACGCGTTCGGGCCGTACTTCACCGCGGCGCACGTAACGCCCTGGGGGCCCGCGGTCAACCTGGACCAGCCCGGTTCGGACGAAGTCCGCGCGTTCCTCATCGGGAACGCGCTGATGTGGCTGCGTGATTACCACCTGGACGGGCTGCGGCTGGACGCGGTGCACGCACTGGAAGACCGCCGCGCGCTGAACTTCCTCGAAGAGCTCGCGGCCGAGGTGCAGGCGCTCGCGGCCCTGCTGAACCGCGAGCTGGTTCTCGTCGCCGAGTCCGACGCCAACGACCCGCGGCTGGTCACGTCCCGCGAGGCGGGCGGATACGGGCTGGCCGCGCAGTGGAGCGACGACTTCCACCACGCGGTGCACGCCGCGATCACCGGCGA